>DASQXC010000394.1:0-2062 GCA_035639935.1 Terriglobales bacterium | reverse complement strand
AGATGTTTCAGCGCGCGATCGATCTCGACGCAACCTTCGCTCGGGCGTATTCGGGTCTTGCGCTGACCTATGCGGCGGATTATCGCAATCGATGGACGCATGACGGCGCCGCTGCGCTCGAGCATGCATTGCAATTGGCGCGCACCGCAAACGAGATCAACCCGGATGTTCCTGAAACCTACTGGGCGCTAGCCTACGCGCACACGCAACGACGCGAGCATGACCAGGCGCTAAAGCACCTGGAGAAGGCGCTGTTCTTGTACCCGTCATTTGCCGATGGCTACGCCCTGATGGCAAGCATCAAGACGTTTGCCGGACGACCGACGGAGGCTGTGCCGCTGATGCGAACGGCGATGAGACTCAATCCGACATCGGGCTATCTGTATTTCCTGGTGCTCGGCCGCGCCTACTTCTTTATGGGCGATCTGGAGCAGGCCCGTATCAACCTGGAAGAGGCGCTGAAGCGAAACCCGGAGTATCTGGAAACGCATCTGTACTTAGCGGCGCTGAATGTGCTCGCCGGAGACAAATTATCCGGAGCGTGGGAGGCAGACCAGATTCGCGCCCTTGAACCAGCGTTTTCAGCCAAACGCTGGCTGGACAGCTATCCGATGAAAGACGGCGGGCAGAAAGCGAAATTACTGCAGGCGCTGGATCCGCTCAGCCTTTGAATTGGCTCGCATCAGCGTGGGGAAAAACGTTGGTCGGCGGTTCGAATCCGCCACGACCTACCAAAACGAAATCGGGGTCAGAGCCCTATTTAAATCGGGCTCTGGCTCCGGATTAATTCATGGCTTGCTTTCCTCGGGTTTCGGCATCGGCGCGGCGAGGAACGCGCGCGTCATGGAGGCCACCCATTGCGGCCGGTCCATGGGCGCGAAATGACCTGACTGCGGCAGCACCGCGAGTTGGCCGTGCGGCAGCAGCCGGTACATTTCCACCGCGTGCTCGGGGCGCACGAAGTCGGCGTCGCCGATCATCACCAGGATCGGCGCCTGGATGGACTTGAGCTCCGCGGGCGAGAGGCCTTTCTCCCGCGGCTCCATCGCGGCGATCTTCGCCACCAGCGTCGGAAATTTCGTTGGATCGGGTGCCACCTTGACGTAGCCTTCGCGAAACTGCGGCGGGACGTCCTCTGCCGTTAGCGTCTTCAGGCTTTCGAGCATCCCGGGCACGAGGCCGTCGTTGTTGTAATGCACGCCGAAGATCACGGCCTTATGCACCAGCTCGGGATGTTTCAGCGCGAGGCGCAGTGCGATGCCGCCGCCGATGCTGGCACCAAAAAAGTCGGCGTCCTGCACCTTCAGCTGCCGCAGCAGAGCCGCGACATCGTCCGTCATTTGATCCATGCTCAGCGGGCGATCGATGTCCGCCGTGCGCCCGTGTCCCTGCAGCTCCGGGGCGATGGTGCGCCAGCGCTTGGTGAAGACGGGTCGCAGCTTGCCGAAGCAGACCTCGATGGTGCAGCCGCCAATGTGCAACAGCACGAGCGGCCGTCCTTGTCCCTCGACCTCGTAATACATCTTCAGGCCGTTCACCGACGCGTATTCGCCCGCGAGGACCGGGGCGGTAACCGCCAACAGCGCAACGAGCAGGCAAGTCCTCATGGCGTGTCAGCGCCCTGCAGCCGCGGGATAGGGTTCCTGCAGCGCGATGGAGCCCGTCTCCAGCAGTGATTTGAGGTTGGAGATGACCTTCGGCCAGCCGCCAGACACCGCCTCCATGAACTTCGAGGGTTCGCGCTCGATGGTGTGGGTGATGGAGAGCTTGACCGCGCCTGCGCTCGGTTCCAGTTCCATCGTGCAGAGCGAGGCGCCTTCGGCCTTGAGCTCGGGCTTGTTCTGGTGCTGCCAGCGGATCACGAGGCGCCGCGGCGGCTTCGACTCGACGATCTCGCCGGCGTCCCACACCTTGCCATCGCTCGCCACCAGCTTCCACGAGGATCCCGGCGTCCACTCGCTTTCGCCGCGCATGCCGAACCAGTACTGCTGCATGAACTTCCCGTCGGTCAGTGCTTGCCACAGCTTTTCCGGCGTGGTGCGGATGTAACTCACATAGACAT
>DASQXC010000393.1:0-7291 GCA_035639935.1 Terriglobales bacterium | reverse complement strand
GGGCGGCGCGCCCCTCAACACCGTGAGCGGGCCGGCCCGCTTCCCGCGAGTTCCCTCCACAGACCATAGCCGCGCAATTATCAGCTACGTGATTTGGTTTTGGTTCGCGACGAGGCTGTCCGCCGAGTGCCGGTCTTGCTGGCTGTTTTGCGCGCCCTTGTTCGGGCTGCCGTCTTCCTGCGCGGACGACCAGGCAGCAGTTTTTCACCCGCTAGTTCGTCGAGTCGCTCGTCAAAAGTCGTATGTCCGTTGGGGCGCCGCGAGCCCCCTGCTGGTCCATTCACGGGGGCAGTTTATTCCTCAACCATCAATGAACTGCAAAACGCTCGTTTTGGCGCGAATTTGCAGTTTGGCACGAGCGCAGTCAACTGTACCGATCCGCAACACGCTGCACCGTCCTACCGTATTGATCTCGCTTGGCTTGCCGAGGGGCCTTGCTGCGGCTGCTTCGCTGCACCATCGAATTGTGAGGGTTCTGGCCTCGTGGACGGCCTCGGCGGGCGCCCAAGAGGCGGTCGAAGGAGTATTGGGTCGAGCCTTTTGCCAACGGCCAATGAGTAACCACGGGAGAGCAAAATGCGGTTTGCGGTGTCTAAAAAAAGATTGGCAACTACCGGGAGAAAGGCCATGTTTGAAGACAGCCTTGTGGAATCGTCGGGCAGGCTTAAGACCGAGCGGAAATGGACGACCGTTCTGTCGTTTATCCTGCAGTGTCTGCCGATCTGTGCCGCATCAGAGATCGTGCCGCAAGCCTCGCCTTCGCAACCCGGGGTTGTTCCCCCAATTTGTTCCCCGCTGGCTAGCCCAAAAATGTTAAGTCCTTTGAAATCTTGGTGGCGGCGGGAGGAATTGAACCTCCGACACGCGGATTATGAGACCGCTGCTCTACCACTGAGCTACGCCGCCACGGTACGGTGAAGAAAAGGCTCGTACAACTCAGTTTAACAGAGTTTGCTTCACAACTGATTCACTCAGGAACTGCATGGCACCTATCGCCTCAGGGCGTGGAATCTGGCGGTACGACTTGCTCGCTCTTTCCTGTCTTCAGGCTGCGATAGGCGGCATCGAGCACGAGTTGGTTGCGCCAGCCTTCTTCTGCGGGCACAGAGAATTCAGCCTTGCCCTTCACGGCTTCCGCAAACATATCGACCTGACGGGCATAGGCTAACTCATTCGTGAGTTCTTCCGTTTCTACCAGGCCGTTACGGAGCAGCTCCAAGCGGACCGGTCGGTCTACGCTCAAGCCGTCGTCCACCCTGAGCGTCCCCGACTCGCCGATGAATTCAAGCGGGGTGCGATAAGCAACACGCTTGGATACCAGCACCGTGCCCAGAGTGCCGTGGCGGAATTGCAGGGTCAATGCCGCCGTGTTCTCCATCTGGCTCGAGGGCGAATCGAACAAGCCGCAGGCATGGACACTTGCTACCTCGTCGCCCAGCACGAATCGCAGCGCATCGATGCAATGCACGCCCACGTCGGCAATTGGGCCGCCGCCTGCCAGAAACGGATCATTGATCCACTGGCGAGGATGTCGCAGGCCATCGTAAGAGAACTCACAGCGAGCCAATACGGGGCTCCCGATCTGCCTCGACCGCAGCCGCCCGCGCAGTCGGATCAGACTCTCGGCGAAGCGGAACACTTGAGCCACTCCCAACAGGAGGCCCGCCTTGCCTGCCGCTTCCAACATCTGCTTACATTGCCGGGCGCTAACGCCCATCGGCTTTTCGCAAAGTACAGGCTTGCTGCACTCCAGCGCCAGCAAAACATGTCCGAGGTGGCAGGCATTCGGGCTGGCGACAAAGACGACATCCACCTCGGGGCAGCGACAGAGTTCAGTGGGTGAGTCGAATGCGAAAGGGATGCCGTATGTTCGCGCCGAATTTTGCGCCTTCCCCAAGTCGCGGCGTGAAATAGCGGTTACACAAGAATTCTTGGCCCGCTGGAAACCCGGCATCAGGCGCTTGGCGGCATGCAGGCCGAATCCCAATATGCCAAACCGAACCATTTTGTCTCTCGTGAATCTATTTTATTGCGGGCCGCGGGTGTTCCCGGCGCCCTAAACTCTTCGTGCTTCCGCCCGACTAACATCCCGGCTTCGGCGACTATGCCGAGGAACTCTTGTAAGTCACATAAGTCGTGAGTCGCAAGTCGTAAGCAAAAGCGCAAGCTCGCGAGGCGATCCGCAAGTCCCAAGTCGTAAACAGGAAGGGGCACGCTCGCGACTTACGACTCGCGACTCTTTCCAGGCGTTCTACAATGACGGTCCATGCGTGCTGTTGCCGTCATTCCCGCGCGGCTCAATTCGACCCGGCTCCCCCGCAAAGTACTCCGTGAGATCGCCGGTCGTCCAATGCTCGCCTGGGTATATGAAGCAGCACGTGCGTCGCCGCTGCTCGCCGATGTAATCATCGCCACCGACTCCGAGGAAGTCATGGATTTGTGCCGCCAGAACGGCTGGCATGCGCAAATGACCTCGCCTCAACATCGCTCGGGCACGGACCGTGTGTACGAGGTCGCCTGCTCCGTGGCCGCGGACGTTTACGTCAATGTGCAGGGCGATGAGCCACTGGCGCGGCCCGAGCACATCGACGCCCTGCTCGCGCCCATGAAGGATCCCTCAATGCTGGTCTCGACCATCAAGACCCCCGCGGGATCTGCCGACATCAACAATCCCAATGCAGTGAAGGTGGTGACCGATGGCAACGGCCGCGCCCTTTACTTCTCCCGCTCTAGCATCCCCTACGACCGCGACGGCAGCCGCCCGCCACAGTACTTCAAGCATCTTGGGTTTTACGCCTATCGGAAAGTGGCGCTGGAGCAGTTCTGCGCTCTGCCGGAGTCAGTCCTCGAACGCAGTGAGCGGCTCGAGCAGTTGCGGTTTCTCGAGAACGGCATTCCGATCCACGTTGCGGAAACGCCTTTCGACACGATTGCCGTGGACACCGAAGACGACTTGCGCCGCGTGGACATAATCCTTAGCGATCCAAGCAGTCGACTTTAAATCAGTAATCAAGACGCCGCGTGCGCTGAGAACGGCATGGATAGCAGTTCTTTGCGGCGGCCTCGGTGCCCTCGGCGCTGGTGATGCTGGTTATCCGCGCGCATTTGTGGCGGTCGGCGCAGACGATGTCATGGCAGCGACTAGCGACTGGCGGCCGGCGACTGCTGTTGCGCCCAGGCTTCCGCGGCCTCTATCCGTTTGGCGATCGGCGGATGCGACTGAAACAGTATTTCCACCAGCCGCGATGGCCGGCGTTCGGCCAGGTTTTGGTCCGCAAGCTTGTTCATGCCGGAAATGAAGGGTGCAATCGAGGGAATAGCGGTGTAGGAATAGCGGTCGGCTTGGCGCTCGTTAAAGCGCGAGTAAGCGTTCAGGAGTGGCATGAGCACTAATGAGAGCGCCGCTGAAACCAGCATCAGCAGGGGGAGATTGGCAAAGTCCGACAACTGCTCGAACAGATGTTGCCGCTCGACAGCATAGTGCAGGATCTGGTTGGCGGCCCAAAAACCAACTAAAGTGATGCCGGCCTCCACCAGAATGACTTTGGGTATGTGGCGATGGACGTGATGCCCGAGTTCGTGGGCAAGGATGGCTTCGATCTCGTCGTCCGTGTACTTCTCCAGTAGCGTGTCCGCCAGGATGATCCGCCGTGTGGCGCCCAGACCGGCAAGTGCAGCATTGGCTTTGCGGCTTTTTTCCGAGAGCTTCCACTCGTACACGCCCTTCACACATGTGCCCGCGCGTTCGCTCAAACGCACCAGCCGTTGTTTGAGCGCTTCGTTCTCCAGCGGCTTGAATTTGTAGAAAAGCGGAAAGAGGACGACGGGCGCAATCTGTGCGAAGAATATAAAGAGAACGATGAAGACCGCCCAGGCGATCAGCCACCAGAAGCGCGGCTCGGCACGCAGCGTCCAGTAAAGGAGCTCGATTAGCATGGAGCCGATCGCCAGGCCAACCAACCATCCCTTAACCTGGTCCTTGGCCCAGGAGCCCAGCTTTTGGTTGGAGAGCTGAAACTGGTGTTCGAGCCGGAAGGCATAGTAGTCGAGGCCGAGCCCCAGGAATTTATTGATCAGCATCAGCATCCCGACGTAAAAGAAGACAGCAAGCACGTAAATCTGGCCGGCGCCGAGGTAGGCGAGGTCGCGCAGGCGCGCTGTCCATCCGGTGGCAAGCAAGAGGGTCAGCAGCGTTATGCCGAGCAGGAGATCCGCGATTCTCAGCCGCCGACGAATGCGATTGTACCGGCGCACTTCGGGAGAATCAGGCGCAGACTTTTCCGGGCTGGCGAAGCCTGAACCAACGATTGAGCCATTGGGCCATTGAGTCATTGGGTCATTGGTATAAGAGCCGACCTCACAATGTCCAGTTGAGCCATTGAAGCCCGTCCCCCTCTCAATGATCCAATGGCCAAATGGCTCAATTACTCCCTTCTGTCCCAACGGGGTTACCGGCTAGCCATTGCCGGTTGGCTTGCCAGGACAAATTCTTCCGACGACTGGAGGATCTCGTTAACCAGCTCGGGGGTCGAGGCCTCGGAGTAGAGGCGCATGAGGGGTTCGGTGCCGGAAGCACGCATCAGGATCCAGGCTTCCGCGCCGTTGCCGTTGGTCGGAGCGTCCAAAAAGAACTTTATGCCGTCGAGGTCCTGGGTGCGTACCACTTTGTATCGCCCGATGCGACCAACGCCGGCGGCGGCCCGGCGCAGCGCCGCCTGCTTTACCTCATCCGGGATGTGGAGGTCGCGGCGACCGTAATGGTGCTCCCCGAAGTCGCGCTGCAGCCTGGCGACCAGCTCTCCCATGGTCTTCTTCTCGTCCGCCATGACGTTGGCCAGCAGCAGCGAATTCAGAATGCCATCTCGCTCGGGCAGGTGGCGCGGGATGCCGATGCCGCCCGACTCTTCGCCGCCCACCAGCACCTCGCGCCCGGAGAGCACCACGTCGCAAACGTATTTGAAGCCGATGCCGTGCTCGATCACTTCGCGCCCGTGCTGGGCGGCGATGCGGTCCAGCATGCGCGTGGTGTTGAAAGCGCGGGTGATCACGCCCGGCCAGTGCTTGCGTTCGAGCAGCCAGCGCAGCAGGATGGCATAGCATTTGTGCGCGTCCACGAAGCTGCCGTCCTCGGCGACGGCGCCGATGCGATCGGCATCGCCATCCACGACGAAACCCGCGTGGCATTTGTCGCGCACCACGGTTTTCTGTAGCTCGGCGACGTGCGGTTCGATGGGCTCGGGGTTAATGCCTGGGAATAAGGGATCCACATTGGCACGGATCTGTACGTACTGGATGTCGTGCTGGGAGAAGATTCCGGCGAGCACGTTGCGTCCGGCTCCGTACATGCAGTCAATGCCGAACTTGAATCCGGCGCAGGCGATGGCATCGAGGTCTGCGAACTTCGTTATGGCCGCGACGTAAGGCTGCTTGAAATCGTTCGGCTCAATAGACGCCCTCTGGCCGCGGGGCATGGCGCCCAGTTCCGCTTCGATCCTGCGGATTATGGCGGGAGTGGCCGAGCCGCCGAAATTTGCCTTGAATTTCACCCCATTCCATTGCCAGGGGTTGTGGCTGGAGGTGATCATCACGCCGCCCGCAGTGCCGAAGTGCTTCACCGCATAAGAAAGCGCCGGCGTGGGTGTGTAATCGTTCGCCAGCCGTACGGGAATTCCGGCCGCCGCCAGCACCTCGCTGATCGCCTCGGCAAAACGGCCGGAGAGGAAACGCGTATCGTAACCGACCACCAGTCCGCGTGTGGGGTCTTCGTATTTAAGAACGTAGGACGCGATTGCCCCACCTACGCGGCGCACGTTCTCGAAGGTGAAGTCCTGGGCGATGACGCCGCGCCAGCCATCAGTGCCGAATTTGATTTCGGAAAGCATTTGGATACAGTCTCAAGTCGCGAGTGGTGAGTCGTGAGCCAGGCCTAAGCTCGCGACTCGCGACTCACGACTCCTTACAGCAGCTTTGTCATCTTCCTCTCGTCCAGATGCTTGACAATCTTACTTACATCCTGCGAGCGCTGGCGGGTGGTCACCAGCAGCGCGTCTTCGGTCTCGACCACCACCAGATTGTTGACTCCCACGGCGGCCACGAATTTCCGCGGAGCATAAATGTAATTGCCTTCGGCGTCGAGGGTGTAGCCGCCCGAGCCTTCGATCACGTTGCCATCGCTGGAGGCAGTGCCCTTCATCAAGGCGTGATGCTCGTAGAGCGCCGCCCACGATCCCAGGTCGTTCCACCCAAAGTTTGCTGGGATGCAGAATAAATTGGATGCACGCTCCCCTTTGGCTGAGCGCGGCTCCAGCACGGCGTAGTCCACGCTGATGTTCTCGCAGTTCGCATAGTCTTGCGCGAAGACCTCATCGAAGTCGCGCGTGCCAAAGGCGGCGGCGATCTTCTCCAGATGCGGCGCGCTCTCGGAGAAGTGCTCGCGCAGGGCATTCACCAAGGTTCGCGCGCTCCAGAAGAACATGCCGCTGTTCCAGTAGTAATTGCCGGCTTCGACGAACTCTTGTGCCCTTTCCAGGTTCGGCTTCTCGGTGAATCTCTTGACCCGGTACACACCCTCGCTGACGTGCCCGCCAGTTTCGATGTAACCATAGCCAGTCTCCGGGCGAGCGGGCTGGATGCCCATCACCACAATGTTCTCGCCGCTGGCAGCGATCTGAACCGCGTGTTCGACCGCCTTGCGGAACGCCTCTTCATCCGCGATCACATGGTCAGCAGGGAACATGCCGATCACCGCCTGGGGATCCAATCGCAGTAGGATGTGAGCCGCCAATCCAATGGCTGGCGCCGTGTTGCGTGCGATCGGCTCGGCGATAATCTGGCGCTCGGGCAACTTGCCGAGTTGGCGGCGGATCTCGTTGCGCAAATCGGGATTGGTGATGACCCAAAAGCGGCTGGCAGACGCGAGCGGCAGCAAACGCGCCATCGTCTGCTGGATCATTGTCTGCTTGCCTTCGAGTGCGAGGATCTGCTTGGCCATGGTGCGGCGGCTGCGCGGCCAAAAGCGTGTGCCGCGGCCGCCCGCGAGAATCACCGGATAAAAGTTATTCCTGTCCAAAGGCAAAACCTAGTTCGCAATGCCTGCGCGGCATCCATGCATAACGCTACCGCGCCTCCGCGCTGGTCCTGAAACGAGGGAGGGTGGTTGTCGGCTCGGAAACCTCTCCCGTCGGCACCGACATCGTAAGAAGCTCGACCTCGGGCTGCGGGCTCACCTGAAATCGTACAATGCTGCCCGGTACTACGACGGCATCGCCAAGAGAGAAGCCCAGCCGCTCAC
>DASQXC010000392.1:0-4025 GCA_035639935.1 Terriglobales bacterium | reverse complement strand
GAGCACGCGGACACGCAGCAGCAGGGCATCGCGATCGCAGTCGGTCGTGGCGGAGATGAGCTGCAATCGGTTGCCGGAGGTCTCGCCCTTGGTCCAGAGCTGGTTGCGGGTGCGGCTGAAAAACGTGACAAAGCCCGTGCTCAACGTCTTCTCCAGCGCCTCGCGGTTTATGAAGCCGAGCATCAGCACTTCTCCGCTGGCGGCGTCCTGCACGATGGCGGGAGCAAGCCCGCGCATCTTGTCGAAGTCGATCTCTGTCATTCCCTTTCCCTTCCAAAAGCAAAAAGCCCGCTGACCTTTTCCATGTCAGCGGGCTGAACTTTATGATTGCTGCTGCGCTAAGCGCAAACCTCCGCTGACACGTTGGCGCCGTGATGGTGATGGCGATGGGACAGCGGAGTCATGTTGGATAGCCTAAGGCAAAGGGGGTGTTCAGTCAAATAAATTTTAGGGATTGCCACCGACCATTGAGGCCAACCATCGCTTACGGCTGATCTTGAAACCGGAATCGCATGCCCTTCCCAAACTCACCAGATAGCCCTTCTGAGATTATCATTCGCTGGTTCGAGGATGCGGTGCGCGGCCGCGGCTACTAACGGATCCTTCCTTGCGCCGGCCGCACACGCCCGGTTCATAGCTTCCGTAACCTCGTCTGGCGCATGGTGCGCCAGATACTCGCGGAGAGCATCTGCGAACAGCCGGCTGCGCGACTTTTTCGTCCGCCGGGCCAAGTGCTCCATTCGCTCAAGAAGTTCCTCGGGAATCGACACAGTTATTCTCATGCCCATCAGTATAAGCATGCCCTGAGCCCATAAGTGATCTTCTCTGGCTTTGAAGGGGCGCGGCTTCCAGCCGCGCCCTATAAGCCTTCGTAAATTGTCATCCCGAGCAAGCGCGAGCCGAGACCCGCGAGGCGAGCGCGCCGCGAGGGATCTTGGTGTTTGGCAGTGTTCGATTTGCTGTCTGTCAGGGCAGCGCGGACAACACCAGGATTCTTCGGGGCTGAAGCCCCTCAGAATGACAGAAATACAAGGAAGCTGGCTGGCGCGGCTCAAAGCCGCGCCCTTTCAAATCGCTGCATCGGCGGCCGGCGGGCATGAGGAAGTCGGGAAAATCCTAGGTTGTGTAGTCCGCGTTGATGTGGACGTAGTCGCTGGTCAGATCGCAAGTCAGGAAGTCGAGCGAGGCGCGCCCGCGGCCTAGCTGCACGCGCACATCGTACTGCGGTTGGGACAGATATTCATGGGCTTTGCGTTCGTCGAATGATGCGTCCGTGCCCTCGCGACACACCTGCAAAGTGCCGAAGAAGATGTTGATCCGCCGGAGATCGAGCGGGACCCCCGAGCGGCCGATGGCGGCCAGAATGCGCCCCCAGTTGGGATCAGCGCCTGCCCAGGCGGTCTTGACCAGCGGTGAATGCGCGATAGTGCGTGCCACCTGTATGGCTTCCCTGCGGTCGCGCGCCTGCTCGATGCGCAGGCGGATAACGTGCTTGACGCCCTCACCATTGCTGATGATCTGAAACGCAAGCTCCTTGCAGGCATCGTTCAGGGCCTGCGTGAATTTAGTGCGCACCCCCGCACTGCGTAGCGATAGACCGCTGGCGCCGCTGGCCAGGAGCAGCACGGTGTCGTTCGTTGAGGTGTCGCCGTCCACGGAGATGCAGTTGAAGCTGTCGTTGCAGGCTGCGCGCAGAAGAGGTCTTAGTTCACGCGGATTGGCCTCGATGTCGGTGAACAGGTACACCAGCATAGTGGCCAGGTTGGGATGAATCATGCCGGCGCCTTTGGCGATGCCCAGCAGCGCGAACGAGCCAGAGCCTGCGCGCACGCGGCGCGACACGATCTTCGGCCGAGTGTCAGTGGTCATGATGGCGCGCGCGAAGCCCTCCGCCGCCTGCTCGCCGCCGGCTTGCGCGGCCATCAATCCCGGCAAAGCGGAGATAATCTTCTGCACCGGCAGCCGGACGCCGATTACTCCGGTGGAGGAGGGCAACACACTTTCCGTGGGAACTTTCAGCAGCCGCGCCGCCTGGCGGCAAACGGTTTCGCAGTCCCGGCGACCTTGAGATCCGGTGGCGCAATTGGCGTTGCCGGCGTTGACGATCAGGAGCGACACGTGCCCGCCTGAGCGCTTCAAATGCTCGCGATCAACCTCGAGTGGCGCGGCAACCACACGGTTAGTGGTGAAAACGGCCGACGCGCTCGCGCCTGAGGGAATCCACACGCATGCAAGATCCGGACGCCCACTCGCCTTGATGCCGGTTGCGATGGCGGAGAAGAAAAATCCGGAGGGGACCTCAGTGGCTGCGGCCGCCGTGGATGCGGTCATGCCTCAAGCTTGACCAGCCCGTCCCCGATGTGGCGCTGGTGAAGAAGGGCGTACTGGGGCTGCTCGCCACGGACCATGGCGATTTCGTCGCAGCAGTGCAGCCGGGGACAGGCGATGCAATCTTTGTAGATCTTGTCGGGGAGGTCCTCACGGTTGGCGATGGTGAATCCCAGGGGCGCAAAAAATTCTGGGATGCGCGTGAACAGGCACACGCCGGAGACGTCATGCCGGTCGGCCTCTTCGAGCAGTGCCTTCACCACCCTGCGCCCTGCGCCCCTGCCCTTGGAAGCCGGATGCACGGCAATAGAGCGCACTTCCGCCAGATGCGGACCGTACAGATGCAATGCGCCGCAGGCGATGATCCGGCCCTGATCTTCGACCACGACGAAATCGCGAATGTTTTCGCAGATCTCAGACAGGGTACGTGGCAGCAGCGTTCCGTCTCCGGAGTAGGTAGCGATCAGCTCGTGGATGGCGTCCGCATCGGGCAGGACAGCGCTACGCGTGCGCATGCATTTCTCCTCGTAGCGCCGCCAGCCGCTCGCGAGCAGCCGCCAGCGCCTGCCGCACGCGCGCCGGCGCCGTGCCGCCCTTGACGTCGTGGCAAGCGAGCACAGCGTCGAGCGTGAGATGGGAGTAGAAATCCTGATCTGCTTCGGGCGCAAACCGGCGCACTTCATCGAGCGGCATGTCCGCGAGCTCGCAATGGTTCTCGATGCACCACTGCACTGCCCTGCCGATCTGCTCGTGAGCCTGGCGAAAGGGTACCCCGCGGCCAACCAGATACTGCGCCGCCGCCGCGGCATTCATGAATCCCGAGCAGGCGGCCGCGTGCATGCGCTCGTAATCGAATTCGACAGCGGACATGAAACCTGCAGCTATCGAAACCACAGCTTGCATGGTCTCGGCCGCCGAGAACACCGGTTCCTGCGTTTCCTGCAAATCCTTGTTGTAAGCAAGAGGCAGGCCTTTGACGGCCGCGAGCAACGAGGTGGCATCGCCGATGACGCGCGCAGCCTTGCCGCGGATGAGTTCCATGCCATCGAGGTTCTGCTTCTGCGGCATCGCGCTTGATCCGGTGGAGAACGCCTCGGGCAAGCGCACAAAGCCGAATTCGCGCGTCGAGAACAGGACCATCTCTTCCGCCAGGCGGCTGAGATGGACCGCCAACAACGCCAGAATGTGGACGAACTCGATGGCGAAGTCGCGGTCGCTGGTCGCGTCAAGGCTATTGGCCGTGGGCTGGTCGAATTCCAGCTCCGCGGCCATTGCTCTGCGGTCTAAGGGCACCGTGGTCCCGGCAACCGCGCCGGAGCCCAGCGGGCACTGGTTCAGCCGCCTCCGGCAATCGGCAAGGCGACCGCAGTCGCGGAAGAACATTTCGACGTACGCCAGCAGCCAATGCGCGACGAGCACCGGCTCGGCAGGCTGCAGGTGCGTGTACGAGGGCATGGCCGCGGCACCGGCCTTCTCCGCGTGAGCAATCAGCGCTTCCAGCAGTTCGCCCAAGACACATTGCAGATCATCGATGGCCCGGCGCACGTAGAGCCGCAGATCGGTCGCAATCTGCTCGTTGCGGCTGCGCCCGCTGTGCAGCTTGTATCCGACTTCGCCGATGATGGCAACGAGCTGTTTTTCGACGAAGTGATGAATGTCCTCCGCTTCTTTGTCCTGGAGAAACTCCGGACTTGCTG
>DASQXC010000391.1:0-4180 GCA_035639935.1 Terriglobales bacterium | reverse complement strand
CTTCATGCGCGCCAGCTCCAGCACGGTTTCGACCACGTGCTCGGTCTCGGGACGCGGGATGAGCACGGCAGGCGAGACGATCAGATCCATCCCCCAGAATTCCTGGTGACCGGTGATGTACTGTGCCGGCTTACCGGTCGCGCGCTCTGCAATCGCTTCGTGGTACCGCGTCTGCTCGTCAGGTGTGAGTTCTCGTTCAGGATGAGCATAGAGGTAGGCTCGGTCGCAGTTGAGCACAAACATCAGCAACGTTTCGGCGTTCATGCGCGGCGAGCCGACGGCATGTGCGCTCAGTTGTTGGATGGCGGCGGTCAGCGCCTGCCGAAGCTGCATAAGGTCGGTGGTCGTTGGTCGGTGGTCGACAGCGAGCCTCTGCCAACGACTAACGACCAACGACTAACGACACCTTATGCCAGCGCCGCTTCCTGCTTCAGCTTCTCCGCCTGAAAGTGCGTGATCAGCGCGTCAATGATGGGCTGGATTTTACCGTCCATGATGTCGCCCAACTGGTGCAGGTTAAGCCCGATGCGGTGTTCGGTCATGCGGTCCTGCGGGAAATTGTAGGTGCGAATCTTCTCACTGCGGTCACCCGTGCCCACCATCGAGCGCCGCTCTTTAGCGAGCTTCTCCTGCTGCTTCTCCAGCTCCATCTCGTAAAGCCGGGAGCGCAGCACGCGCATGGCTTTCTCGCGGTTCTTGATCTGCGACTTCTCGTCCTGGCAGGAGACCACGGTGTTGGTAGGAATGTGGGTGATACGTACTGCGGAGTAAGTTGTGTTCACCGATTGTCCGCCTGGTCCGGACGAACAGAACGTATCGATGCGCAGGTCCTTGGGATCGATCTTCACGTCCACATCTTCCGCCTCGGGCAGCACGGCCACGGTGACTGCTGAAGTATGCACGCGCCCCTGCTGCTCGGTCTGGGGTACGCGCTGCACGCGATGCACACCGCTCTCGTACTTCAGCCGTGAATACACCCCCTGGCCTTCGATGATGGCAATCACTTCCTTCAGCCCGCCCACGCCAGATTCCGAGGTCGAGAGCACTTCTACCTTCCAGCGCTGCGACTCGGCGTAACGCGTGTACATGCGGAAGATTTCCGCAGCAAACAGCGAGGCCTCATCCCCGCCCGTGCCCGCCCGAATCTCCAGGATCACGTTCTTCTCATCATTGGGATCTTTGGGGAGCAGCAGGAGCTTGAGCTCCTCTTCCACGCTGTTGAGGCGGTCTTCCAGCTTGGCCAGCTCTTCTTGGGCGTAGGCCCGCATTTCAGCGTCAGATTCCTCAGCAATGACCGCCTTGCTCTCCGCGATCCCCCGCTGCAGATCCTTATATTCGCGATACTTCTCCACCACCGGCGCCAGCTCGCTGTGTGCCTTGGCAGTCTTCTGATAGCGCGTCGAGTCGGAGATTACCTCCGGCGTGGCGAGCGCCTGGGTCAGCTCGTCGTATTTGGATTCGATCTGGTTTAAGCGTTCAAACATTGCTTTTAGCTCTTGGCTGATAGCTTACTGCGAAATGTCATCCCGAGCGAGCGCCGCCCGCTTTTGCGGCGCGAGTCGAAGGACAATGCTTTTGCTGGGAGTACGTGAAATGAGATGTTTCTTCGCGGGCTTGCAACCCGCTAAGCGATGACCAACTCGCCGCCGCGCCGCTTCTCCAGCTGCATGGCCTCATCCAGTGCGCGGATCGCGCATTCTACCTGGTCGTCACTGGGAGGCTGGGTGGTGATCCGCTGCAGCCATAGGCCGGGAGCCGTCATCAAGGCGAACAGGGAGCCGCGGTGCTTTGCAGCATAACGGATGATTTCGTACGACACGCCCGCAATCACCGGCAGCAGCGCAATGCGGATGGCGAACCGCGCCCAGAACGTCGTCACCGGGATCAGCGTATAGAAGACGATCGAGATCAGCAGAACGGTCATGAGGAAGCTGGTTCCGCAGCGCGGATGATAGGTCGAATATTTCTGCACTGCAGCCGGGGTCAACGGATCGCCGGACTCAAAGGCGAACACCGTCTTGTGCTCCGCCCCGTGGTACTGGTACACGCGGCGGATGTCCTTCCACAGAGAAATCCCCCAGATAAACAGCAAGAAGAGCGCGATGCGGATGGCGCCATCCACCAGGTTGAACAGGATTTGGTTGCCGAAGGCCGGCGAAACCCGCTTCAACTCCGTGGCCGCCAACAGCGGCACGAATTTATACATGAAGACAAAGAACCCAACCGAGAACAGGACGTTGACCGCCATCACCCAGCCGCTGATTTCGACCTTCTTGTTCTGCTCCTCGCGGGGAACGGCGTCGAGGGCGACGTTTGCGGAATACCGCAGGGCTTTAAAGCCAAGTGACATCGCCTGCCCCAGTGTTGCCAGCCCGCGCAGTACCGGCCGACCCCACAATCTGCGCTTCTCCGAGGGCCGGTCAATAGGCTCCGAGTGTGTCGCGACATCGCCCGACGGCCGGCGAACGGCGATCCCCCAGGCATGCGGCGAACGCATCATCACGCCCTCCAGCACCGCCTGGCCGCCCACCAGCGTCTCCTCGCCGCTTTCGAGAGCCGGCAAAAGCTGCAGCGCGGCTGCCAGTCGCATGAGTTGTCGCCAATAATTCACAAAAGGTTAGATGGTTTTAGGGAGTTCGCCGCTCCAGCTTGTATCAAAGTTACCGGGCGACAGCAGGGCTGTCAACGGTGGTGTGGCGAGCAACCAAAAGCCGTGTACAATGCCACCGCTTTCCAAACCAAAGGAAATTCCGGAAACCGACAATATCAGTCAACTTTGCGACCGAGGAGGTCCACATCCATGAAAAGATCCGCGGGGTTCCTCTTAGTGGTAATGGTTGTTGCGGGAGCAGTGCACCTGGGCACGGCGCAGCAGACACCGCCCGGACCACCCAAAGTGCTGACCATCTTCCGCGAGTTCGTAAAGCCGGGCAAAGGGGGGATGCCGCATGAGAAAGCTGAGAGCGCGTTTGTGCAAGCTTCGCAGCAGGCGAAATGGCCGACCCACTACTTCGCTGTAACCTCCCTCTCTGGCAAGCCGCGGGCGCTCTTCCTGACCGGCTACGATTCCTTCGCAGCTTGGGAGAAGGACAATCAGGCGACCCAGAAGAACACCACTTTTTCTCAAACGCTGGACCGCGCCGCTGTGGCTGATGGCGAGCTGCTGAGCGACGCTGACTCGGGGACCTTCGCCTACCGAGAGGATTACAGCTTACACGCACCCGTCGACATTCCCCATATGCGCTACTTCGAGATCTCCGTCTACCGGGTCAAACCGGGACACGACAAAGACTGGGACGACGGGATGAAGATGGTCCTGGCGGCTTATGAAAAGATACCGGACATCCACTGGGCCTGCTTTCAGGCGGTCTATGGCGCCCCGGAAGGCACTTTCCTTTTTTTTACACCCCTTAAATCGCTAACCGAAACTGACCGGATGCTGGCACAAAACAAACAGTTCGAGGCCGCCATGGGCGAGGCAGGGATGAAGAAACTCCGCGAGCTATCGGCGGCAACCATTGAGCTCAGCGAGACCAATCTGTTCCAGTTCGCTCCCAAAATGAGCTACCCGCCGGACGAGTGGATCAAGGCCGACCCGAACTTCTGGAAGCCTAAAGCAGCCGCTGCCGTCGCTCGTGTAGCTAAGAAACCGGTGGAAAAAGCGGCGGCTAAGCAGTAGGACCGGTGTTACAGAATTTGGCTCTCCGAGCGCTCAGCCTGCAGGGCGATTCCGGAGCGCATCGGCGATGCTGGCATCCTGCTCAGGGAAGACCGTCCGCAAATCGAGGAGCACCCGTCCTTGCTCGACGCGGGCGACGATGGGCGGTTCGTGTGATCGCAGGTGCCTGGCCAGCTCATCGGCGCTGAAGTCTTGAGAACCGAGCGCGAGAAGGACCGTGGGAAGGCTTGCGCCGGGAGCCGCACCTCCACCGATAACCGATGCCCCTTCGACGATATCGACGGCGAGGTCGCAGGCATTGGAGCGACGCAGTGTCTCGGCCAGCGCTTCCGCGCGACGGCGGATCTCATCAATATTCAGGCGCATCACGCGCAGCGCGGGGATGGCAGTATGCTCCTGCCGGACGTAGGCAAGCAGCGTCGCTTCAAGCGCTGCATACGTTAGCTTGTCAACCCGCAAGGCACGGAAGAGGGGATTGGCGCGGATCCGGGCCACGGTGTC
>DASQXC010000390.1:0-4976 GCA_035639935.1 Terriglobales bacterium | reverse complement strand
CTGGGTTGCGGAAGAGCGCACCCATGGCCGGAACTTTGCCACCGGGCAGGTAGATGTGGCGGCTCTCCTTGTCGTGCGCCAGCGCCTCGGGGGCAGATTGCCAGTAGCTGTGGATCACCTCCGGCACCGGATAGCCGTTTTCCGCATAAAAGATAGCCGGCTGGAAGATTTCTTTCCAGCGGCGCTTGCCGAAGCGGGCGTGCAGCTTGCTCCAGCCGTCCACCACGCCGGGGACAGTTACGGAATTGATGCCGTCCTGCGGCATCTCTCCGTACCCCTTGCCCCTGAGGTGATCAACGGTGAGCGCTCGCGGCGCCCAGCCGCTGGCGTTCAATCCATAGAGCTTGTGCTTCTTCGCTTGCCAATAGAGGACGAAAAGATCGCCCCCGATACCGTTCTGCATGGGTTCGGTGACGCCGAGCACGGCGTTGGCCGCAATGGCGGCGTCAGCAGCGGAACCGCCCCGCGCGAGCACCTCGGCGCCCGCTTGGGAGGCCAGCGCATGCGCCGTCGCCGCGATGCCATAACGCGTGATGACCATCGAGCGCGCGTGCGAGCGTGAGTACATGTGATTTCCCGAGAGAAAACATTCTAACGCCCACGCGCCGCCAGGCCTTCCGCAGGCCCGAACGTCAGCCTGCGAGCGGAGCGCGACTCCAGGGATCTTGGGTTTGCTTTTAAACACCAAGATCCCTCGCGACGCGCTCAGTCGCATTCGCTCCTTCGCGCTGCTCGGGATGACAATTCAGAAAAAGAAATGGGCTTTTTAAAAGTATTGAGTGGCTGAAGGGCACACACCACGATGTCATCCCGAGCGAAGCGCGAGTCGAGGGATCACACCAATGATGAGGTAAATGCTGAACGTGCGGACAAAGATTTCCACCAGAGCGCTTGTGCTGGCGTGCATAGAGTCACCTTCAGAATGGAATGGATCATCTACTCACGATATTCAGCCACACAACTGTGTTCTTTCAGCAGCTTGGGCCGTGAAATTGCACACGACCAGTACAAAAGCGAGTTCCCCAAGATGGCCGTGGGGCGGATGCGCTCCAAGGCAATTAGTTTCTGTCGGTTGACGCAATCGGCTTTCTGCGCCGGAGCTGCCGGTACGGATGCCGGATGAATAGGGGTTCCGAGTGTAGGTATCGCGGTGCTTACATTCGATAGCAAACTGCCAACAGCGGGAGATTATACGTGGTTAGAAATCTTAGCTTCCTCTTTGTGATCCTGGTTTTTCCTCTGTCGTTTGCCGCGGGTCAGACGGGCACGACAGCGCCTGCGGTGCGTGTCCTGGCGCCCAACAGCGGAGAGCAGATCAACAACAATTTTGTGACGGTAAAATATGAGCTACTGTCGCCGGTTTCGGCTGCCGGTACTCCTACGTTCCAGTTGCGGCTTGACACCCGTGACCCGGTGCGGACCACCGACACGCAGTACACCTTCACCGGCCTGTCGCCAGGTACACATACGGTCACAGTACAAGTGGTGGACGCCAATGACACGCCGATTTCAGGGCTGCAGAACCAGGTGCAGTTTACAATCCTGCCGCAGAACCTGGGCGCTCCCTCGCGGGGCCCCTCAGGACTTATTGAACGTTCCAGTGCGGCGCTCCAACCGGTAGCCCTGAGCTGGCAGGAGCCCAATTCCGCGGCGAATCCTTCGCAGCCCGCGAATCCCTCCAAAAGGGATGAGCAACTGCCCAAGGCGGGAAGCACGTTGCCCCTGCTATCAGTGATCGGTATGGGAGTCCTCGTGGGCGGCATCGCTTCTGCATTGCGTACGCGTCAGAGCAGCCGCTCGCGGTAGGCAACCCTCACAGTCGCCCACCATGCTGGTGAGCGGTTGCGCGGCTCCGGAATTGCGCATCGTAGATATCACCGGCATTTTAAGCGGTAACAGCCTATGTCCTTGGGAAGTGGAAGTTGCGATACGAGCCGGCCCGCGTGGCCCAGAATTCAGGATTTCCTCCGACAAAAGGCCAACCGCGTTGGCCACAGGTTGAATCAGCCAGATCGCGTTCTTGGGCCCGCGCTGATCGTGACCGGGGTGGTATTGCTGGCGTTTGTTGGCACACAGTACGGCAAGATGTATGCTGAGCAGCACCGCCTGGCGCGGCAATGGCAGCAGCAGAACCAGCCGGGAGTGGCGCCCCAGCCAGCGGATGATGGACTCACCAAGCTGGTTATCCCCAAGATCAACTTGGATGCCATGGTCGTGGAGGGCACGACGCGGCGGCAATTGCTGCTCGGTCCCGGTCACATGATCGAAACGCCGGCACCGGGGGAGGAAGGCAATTCCGTGATTACCGCCCACCGCGACACCTTTTTCCGTCACATTTATGAACTCAACAGAGGAGATATTCTCGAGGTGCGCCGCAGCGGCAAGACCTACACTTATGAGGTGACCGGCAAGAAAGTCACCAATCCGGAAGATTTGTCGGTGCTGCGGACAAGCAAAGACAAGCGGCTGACGCTCATCACGTGTTATCCCACCTATTACATCGGACCAGCACCAGAACGCCTGGTGGTGTTTGCCAAGATGGTACAAACGCCGCCCGCTGCGAGTAGAGTGCAGACAGCCACCAAAGCTCAGTGACTGCGCTCCATCAGCTCAGCGATTGAGGCCTGTCCACTAAAATGATCGCGTGAAGAGCTGGGAGGTCATCATTGCCGGTGGCGGCATTGTAGGGATTTCGCTGGCTCGCGAACTGCGCAAGCACGGAGCCAGTGTGCTGATCATCGAGCGCGGCGAGCCCGGGCATGAAGCTTCCTACGCTGCCGCCGGAATGCTGGCCTATTGCGATCCCATGCTGCTGGAGCCTCTGAAGCGGCTCGCACAAGCCAGCGCCAGTATGTATCCCGAGTTCGTGCACGAGATCGAAGATGAGTCGGGAATGCGGGTAGACCTGCGCGCTGCAGGCACGATCGTGTGCTTCGGGCAGCCGGCGGAGCCGGTCGCAAGCTGCGTACCTGTGGGGCCATGGCGGCGGCTCGGTGGCGATGAGATCGCGCAGCTGGAGCCGCAGCTAGCCTACTCGGGCGAGGCTGCGTATTGGACGCCGGAGGGAAGCGTGGACCCGCGCGCGCTGGTGGCGGCATCGGTTAAGGCCGCGAAACATCGCGGCATCGATTTTGTCTCCGGTTCGGCGGTCAGCACGGTTGAAGTAGAGAACGGCCGCGCAGTGGCAGTCAGGACAAACAAGGCCCGATACGCGGCCGGAGTGGTGGTGAATTGCTGCGGCGCGTGGGCGGGACAGGTGGGGCCATTGCGCTTCCCTACCCGGCCGATCAAAGGACAGATGCTGTGCGTAGTGGCGGCGCAACACGGGTTGATCAACCACGTGGTGCGTTCACCCGAGGTGTACGTGGTGCCGCGTAGCGATGGCCGGATCCTGATCGGCTCGACCTTGGAAGATGCCGGGTTTGACAAGCGCGTGGACCCCGAGACGATTCAGCGGCTGCACCAGGCGGCCAGCATCGTGATTCCGGACATTGGAGAGGCGCGCATGCTGGAGACATGGGTGGGTTTGCGGCCGGGCACGCCCGATGCGCTGCCGCTGTTGGGCGCAACTGAAATACGCAATTATTTTGTTGCGACGGGACATTATCGTGACGGCATCCTGCTGGCCCCGGTCACGGCGCTGCTTATGTCACAGTTGCTGCGCGGCTGCCAGCCGGATTTCGACCTGAGCGCCTTTTCCCCGGCGAGGTTCTGATGGCGACCCCGGCCGCAATCCGCCAGCATTACGATTCCCTCAGCTTCGTTTACCGGGCCTTCTGGGGCGACCACATCCATCATGGGCTGTTTGTAGATGGCGACACGCCCGCCCGCGCGCAGCTCCGTCTGATTGAACATTGCGTCGGCCTGTTGCGGCGTGTTGGTGGAAGCGTGTTGGATGTCGGCTGCGGTTACGGTGCAACTGCGATTCACCTTGCGCGGCAATACGGATATCGCGTGCTCGGGATCACAATAAGCGAAAAGCAGGCGCAGATCGCCCGCGAGCTCGCGGCATCCTCTGGAGTGGGAGAGCAGATCACCATCGTCGTTGAAAATGCGGAGACTGTTGCGTATCCAACAGCACAGTTTGACTTAGTGTGGACCATGGAATCATCCGAGCATTTTGCCGACAAGTCCGGCTATTTCCAGAACACCAGCCGGAGTCTTCGCCCTGGAGGCGAGTTGCTCCTGTCTGCCTGGACGGGCAACATGGCCAGCAAACGGGTCTGCGAGGTCGCGAGACGATTCTTGTGCCCTAAGCTGTGGACCTGCCAACAATACGAGGACGCGATCACTTCGGCTGGACTGCGGCTGCAGACCTCGGAAGACCTTACCAGAAATGTGGCACGGACATGGAAGATCTGCGGAGAGCGGGCGAAAGCGGCAAGCGTCGCAGTCAAGCTGCTGCCCGCGAGGGCGCGTGAATTTGTTGAAGGCATCGACATCATCCTCGAAGCGTACAGCTCCGGCGAACTCGGGTACACAGTGATCACGGCGGAGAAGCCGTAACGCCGGCGCTTCGCGGATTCCGGGCCTCACCCCCCGGGGCTTAGTGTGGCGACAAAGGTGAAGGGGTACGGCTTGCACAGGCTGCTGAAAAACCTTTGCGAACGCGTTTTGAAGGGATTGGGTCGAGCCGTGCCGAACAAACACAAATAGAGAATTGTCATCCTGAGCCGCGCGAGCCGAGCCCGCTGTAGCGGCGAGGCGAGCGAAGGATCTTGATACGGCCTGCTTCGTCACGACGGTCTTCGGAGCCTGCTCCTCCGCCAGCATGCGCCGGCATAAATATTGCGCAGGTCCTTCGCTTGCCCTCACTCGCTCCGCTCGCTCGGGCGGCGCTCAGGATGAAAATTCTTACCTTGTTCGGCGCGGCTGAAGCCGTGCCGCAAACCCGCAGAGGTGAACGGGCCTTTAAGGCCCTGAGGAGACCTCTCTCGGCGGCTAAACAAGTTGCTCAAAAATTCCCCGCCGCCGCA
>DASQXC010000389.1:0-4497 GCA_035639935.1 Terriglobales bacterium | reverse complement strand
CCGCAGAAATCTGGGGAAGCCGGAGGTCCGGGTGGCAGCACAAATACCGTGCTACGAGCGTTATGCGTTCCTTGCGCCTGAGGCGAATCTGCAGTATGAGGGGTCTGGTTTCGCGTGAACGACATCCCTAAGGATGTGAATGTCATTATTGCTCGCGCCGATGGCCCGAACGGCAGGTTCATCGAACTTCGCCTCCAGACGAAGTTCAGGGATTTTAATGAGGTTCGAAACGAACAGCTCAACCAACTCCTAATCCAAGGGGATGACCTCAACTGGGTCAATGCCGTATACGAGAAAGTACGTGGCGTCTTGAAAGCTCAATCCTTCAAGACTCGGCAAGTCATCTACGGAAACAGCCTGAAGTTCTTTTGGTCATCCGTCGTTCTCTTTCTCTTTGCGGAATACCGTATCGCTAAATGGATTTATCCGGGCTTCAGCTTACAAACTCCGCTCTCCGGCACTGGTGCGCTTGTGATGTTTGGGGTACTAACAGCTAGCCTCGTTGTGTTCGGTAACACGATTATTTCGGCATTCACATACTGGTTTCCATTCTTTGAAATTGAACGAAACCTCTCGCGTGCCAGAACAGCGTCACGGAGGTTCGTACTGGGTGTTCTGATGGCGATTTACACAGCGGCGGCGGTTAATGCTGTCTCACTTGTATTCGGTCCCATTCTGAAACGGTTGATCCTAAGCAGCTGAATGCCACGACGCACTGACATCTCTAAGATTCTGATCATCGGCTCCGGGCCCATCGTCATTGGGCAATCGGCGGAGTTTGACTACTCCGGCACACAGGCCTGCAAGGCGCTGAAGGCCGAGGGCTATGAAGTGGTGCTGGTGAACTCAAACCCGGCCACCATCATGACCGACCCGGAGATGGCCGACCGCACCTACATCGAGCCGCTCACCAAGGGATATCTGACGGAGATCATCCGGTTGGAATCGGAGCTCTCCGACGGCCGCGGTTTCGCCCTGCTGCCCACCGTCGGTGGTCAGACCGCACTCAATCTTGCGGTCGAACTGGCTGACGCGGGTGTCCTGGAAAAATACGGGGTCGAACTCATCGGCGCCAAGCTGGAAGCCATCAAAAAGGCGGAAGACCGCCTGCTCTTCAAGGATGCCATCGCGCGCATCGGTCTCGATGCACCCAAGTCGGCGCTGGTCAACAATCTCAAAGACGGCTTGGAATTCTCCGGCAAGATCGGGTTCCCGGTCATAATCCGTCCCTCCTTTACCCTGGGCGGCACAGGCGGCGGCCTCGCGTACAACCGCGAAGAACTGCTGGACATTCTCGCCCGTGGCCTCGATCTCTCTCCGGTGCACGAGGTGTTGATCGAAGAATCGGTCCTTGGCTGGAAGGAATTCGAGCTGGAAGTAATGCGCGATCTGGCGGACAACGTCATCGTGGTGTGCTCGATTGAGAACTTCGATCCCATGGGCGTGCACACCGGAGATTCCATCACTGTCGCGCCGGCGCAGACGCTCACAGACCGCGAGTACCAGGCCATGCGCGATGCCGCCATTGCTGTGATTCGGGAGATCGGGGTGGAGACTGGCGGGTCGAACATTCAATTCGCCGTCCATCCCACGACTGGACGCATGGTGGTGATCGAGATGAACCCGCGCGTTTCGCGCTCCTCGGCGCTGGCGTCCAAGGCTACCGGCTTTCCGATCGCCAAAATCGCTGCTCGTCTGGCCGTGGGCTACACGCTTGATGAGATCCCCAACGACATTACCCGCAAGACGCCCTCCTGCTTTGAGCCCACGCTGGATTACGTGGTGGTGAAGATCCCCAAGTGGCAGTTCGAGAAATTTCCAGGGGCAGACGAAACTCTGGGTCCGCAGATGAAGTCGCTGGGCGAAGTGATGGCCATCGGCCGCACCTTCAAGGAAGCCCTGTTCAAGGGCATTCCCTCACTGGAGACCGGCAAACGCCTAGGCTCTGAGACCATCGAACCACGCATCCTCACACAACGGCTGGTGACGCCGCATCCTGAGCGCCTCACCTACCTGCGCTACGCCCTGCGCCAGGGGCACACGGTGAAAGAACTGGCGCGCATGACCGCCATCGATCCCTGGTTCCTCCATCAGTTGAAGGAAGCCACAGATTTCCAGACGGAGTTGGGGAAGCATCCCTTTGAGTCGGTCTCGCCGGAACTGGTGCGCGAGGCCAAGCGCATGGGATACTCCGACGCGCGTTTGGCAGAGATCTGGGGCATCCGGAACGGCAAAGGCGCCACCGAGAAGATTCGCCATTTTCGCAGGCGGCACGGCATCACGCCCGTGTACAAACGCGTGGACACCTGCGCTGCCGAGTTTGAGAGCTACACGCCCTACCTCTATTCGACTTACGAATCGGAAGATGAAGCCGAACCGACGCCGCAGAAGAAGGTCATCATTCTGGGCAGCGGACCCAACCGCGTAGGGCAGGGAATCGAGTTCGATTACTGCTGCTGCCACGCCGCCTTTGCGCTACGCGAGGACGGTTACGAGACCGTAATGATCAACTGTAACCCGGAGACGGTCTCCACGGACTACGACACTAGCGACCGCCTATTCTTCGAACCGCTCACCTTGGAAGATGTGCTGGCAGTTTATGAGCACGAAGCCAAGAGCAAAGCGCACATCGGCGTCATCGTGCAGTTCGGCGGCCAGACTCCGCTCAATCTGGCGCTGGCGCTCAAAGCGGCGGGCGTGCCCATCATCGGCACTTCGCCTGAATCCATCGATCTGGCCGAGGACCGCAAGCGTTTCGGCAAGCTGCTCGACGAACTGGGAATCCCGCAGCCGCCGGGGGCTATCGCCACCAGCATCGCGGAAGCAGTGATGGGCGCGAATCGAGTCGGCTATCCGGTGCTGGTGCGGCCGTCTTACGTGCTTGGCGGGCGCGCCATGCAGATCGCTTACGACGACGAAACCGTCATTCGCTATATGAAGGAGGCGGTCGAATACTCGCAGGAGCGGCCCGTGCTCATCGACCACTTCCTCGAGGCGGCGACCGAGGTGGATGTGGACGCGCTTTCCGATGGCGAAGACGCGGTCATCGGCGGGATCATGCAACACATCGAAGAAGCTGGCATCCACTCCGGTGATTCCTCCTGCGTGCTGCCTGCCGTGGACATTCCCGAACGCCACATGGCCACCATGCGCGAGTACACCTTCCGCCTGGCGCGCGCGCTCAAAGTGATCGGGCTGATGAACATCCAGTACGCCATCCACCGCGACAGGGTGTACGTGTTGGAAGTGAACCCGCGCGCTTCCCGCACTGTGCCGTATGTCTCCAAAGCGACCGGCGTGCCGCTGGCCAAGATCGCCGCCTGTCTCATGACCGGGCGCAAGCTGCGTGAGTTTCTGCCGGAGTACATCACACGAGGAGCCGATCTTTCCACCGGGAGTTGCTACTTCGTGAAATCGCCGGTGTTCCCCTGGTCAAAGTTCCCTGGCGTAGATACTGTGCTCGGGCCCGAGATGAAATCTACCGGCGAAGTGATGGGAGTGGCCGGGAGCTTCGGTGAAGCCTTTGCCAAGGCGCAGCTCTCCGCTGGCCAGAAGCTACCGCGCACCGGTACCGTATTCATCAGCGTCGCCGACCATGACAAGCCGAATGTGGCGGAAGTCGCGCAACGGTTCCTCGACCTCGGCTTTCGGCTGGTGTGCACACATGGCACCGCCGACGTTTTGACTAGCAAGGGGGTCATCACGGAACGGGTCTATAAGGTGAAGGAAGGCCGCCCGAACGCTGTGGACCTGATCAAAGGGGACAAAATCCAGCTCATCATCAACACCCCGCGCGGGCCAGACCCTTATTTCGACGAGAAAGCCATCCGGCGCGCGGCCGTTACCCACCACATTCCCTGTATCACGACGCTCTCAGCGGCACGCGCAGCCGCTGAAGGAATTGCGGCCATTCAGCGGGAAGACGTGAGCATTCGCGCTTTGCAGACTCTTTACGTCGAGCGGGCCGCGCTGCCAGCCCAGAGTTCACCCGGCTCCGAACTGTTCCACGACTTGCGTGGTATCGCAGAACCTTTTCCGGTCACTGGGCGGGGGCGAAGAGTTTATCCGCACTGAAAGGGAGCTTCCAGCCTAGACCCGATCGAGAACGGAAAGCCGCCTCGGTTATTCATTATTCTAGGCGCTTGGCTATGTAGCCGTCTTGCCTCGTCCAACTCCCACCAGGTGCAAGATCAGCCAGACCACCGCCAGGATTAGCAGTATGTGGATAGCAAAGGCGGATACCTTGAACACCACGAACCCAAAGATCCACCCGATCAAAAACAGGATGAACAGAAACAGCAGCATAGGTTCCACTCTCCCTTACGCACAAACCACATCTCTTTGATATCTGTCCTGCACAGCAGGTTGTGCGCGCTCCCGTGCTCTTGCCGGTGAGGTATGTCGCTGCAAGCTCGGCCATCGTGCCCATTGAGGGGCATCTAGACACGTAGACAATTCATCAGAACCAGCTAAGGCTCGGCGGCGATTTATCTAGGT
>DASQXC010000388.1:0-2373 GCA_035639935.1 Terriglobales bacterium | reverse complement strand
TGCAGGAGTCCATGCAGGCGGCGCTCACCTGGGTGCGCTCCCATGCCCGCGAGTTGGGCATCTCGGAAGACTTCTTCTCGGATCACGACCTGCACATTCACGTGCCCGCGGGCGCCATCCCCAAGGACGGCCCTTCGGCGGGCGTCACCATGGTAACGGCGATCGTCTCCCTGCTCACCGATCGTTCGGTGCGGCCGTACATGGCGATGACCGGCGAGATCACCCTTAGCGGTAATGTCCTGCCGGTGGGCGGAATCAAGGAGAAATTCCTGGCCGCAAAGCGCGCCGGAGTCCACGATGTCATTCTGCCGGCGGAGAACAAGATGAATGTCGAGGAGGACATCCTGCCGGAGCAGCTTGCGGGCGTCACCGTGCACTACGTCAACACCATTGACGAAGCGCTTACCGTCGCCCTGCCTTCCACCCCGACCGAAGAGAAGAAGGACGCCGAGGAGCGCGAGCAGCACCTGCAGCAGGTGCCCGCATAAGAGAATCGCCGTAATCTCCGAAATCGCCGGGATCGCCGAAATCGACGACCGACGTCGAGATTACGGCGATTCCGGCGATCTAGAAAACCGTTTATCCTTTTACCCATGCAGGTGACGGTGCTGTTCTTCGGCGCTTTGCGCGACTTGGTGGGTCGCAGCAACGACGCGCTCACGCTTCCCGAGGGCGCGAATCTTTCCGACCTGCTTGCTCACTATGAGGCCGCGGTCCCGCGGCTCAGGGACTTCTTGCCTGCGCTTGCGCTCTCCATCAACCAAGAATATGCCCCGCCCGGCGCGCCGCTGCACGACCAGGACGAGGTCGCTCTTCTGCCACCAGTCAGCGGAGGCCGGGATGAGGACCGACGGATCGCCGCTCACGTCGCGCTTGTCAAAGACCGCATTGCCACCGAGACTGTGCTCGCGGAGATCAAGCAGCCGCAGGATGGTGCGGTGGTGGTCTTCGAGGGCATCGTGCGCGACCACACCCGCGGCCGCCGCACGCTCTACCTCGACTACGAGGCTTATGAGCCCATGGCTCGCCGTAAGCTGGAGGAACTGGCCGAAGACGCGCTGGAAAAATTCGAGATTCGCGAGGTCGCCCTGGTCCATCGCTTGGGACGCTTGCAGCACAGCGAAACCAGTGTGCTGATCGCCGTTGCTTCTGCCCATCGCAACGCCGCTTTTGAAGCCTGCCGCTGGCTCATCGACACGCTTAAGAAGACGGTACCCATCTGGAAGAAAGAATATTTCGAAGACGGCGCGGTGTGGGCCGATGGCGAGCCTTTTCCCGACGATGTTCCGACTTTCGGCAGAACGCTGGCGGTTCCGCCTGCATCCAAGTGAGCGATCCTCCCGAGAAGCATGTAATGAGAGCCCTGCTGTTGCAGATTGGTGACCGGTGTATGCGCCTCTTTGAAGGGGCGCGCCCTTCAGGCTCACGGAACAAAATACAGAATTGTCATCCTGAGCCGCGCGAGCCGAGACCGCCGTGGCGGGCGAGGCGAGTGCGAGCGAAGGACCTCGATAACGCCTGCTCAAGCACGACGGTCTGCGGAGCCAGCTGCGCCAGCATTCACTCGCATAAGACAGCGCAGGTCCTTCGCTTGTCCTCACGGCTCGCGCGGGCGGCACTCAGGATGACAATTGTTTTCCTACTAAGCGCCCTCTCTGTGGCACAAACCGCTTCGCCATCGCAACGTCCCGACGAGCCCGGCGACAAGGCGCCCGCCTATCGCGTGGACGTCAAACTGGTCAATGTGTTCGTCACCGTCACCGACGCTCACGGCGCTCCCGTCTCCGCCCTGAAGAAGGAAAACTTCGAGGTGATGGAAGACGGTGTGAAGCAGAGGCTGGCAGTCTTCGACCGCCAATCCGCTCTGCCGCTCTCCATCGTGCTGGCCATAGACGCCAGCCTGAGCACGCGCAAAGACCTCAAGCTGGAACTGGACGCGGCGCGCGCTTTCGCCCACTCCGTCCTACGCTCGCAAGACGCATTGGCACTCTTCCAGTTCACGGAAGTTGTGGACGAACTGGTGCACTTTACCTCCGACCTGCGGGTTATTGATCGGGGGATTGCGCGTGTCCACGCCGGGGCCGCGACCGCACTCTATGACGCAATTTTCCTGGGTTCGCAAGCTCTGGTTCACCGGCAGGGAAGGAAGGTGCTGGTGGTGATCACCGACGGCGGCGACACCATGAGCCGGGTGGACTATCACGAAGCCCTGCGCGAAGCCCAGCAGGCCGATGCCTTGGTGTACAGCATCATAGTGGTGCCCATCCAGGCCAGCGCCGGACGCAATACCGGGGGTGAGCATGCGCTCATCCAGATGTCGGAAGATACCGGCGGCAAATACTACTACGCCGAAACCCCGCAGCAGATCGACCG
>DASQXC010000387.1:0-10133 GCA_035639935.1 Terriglobales bacterium | reverse complement strand
CTGGGGCGGAAACGCCAGGTGCCGTGCTGTGCCCAACCGCGTGTGGAGAAATATTCGGCGCCGATGGTCGTGTCTATGCTGCGGTTTATGGCCCAGTAGTACGACTCACCAAAAATGAGCCCCTTGCGCGACGACGTCCCGACGCTCGGTAACAGGAAACCACTCTGCCGGCCGAGTTGCTCCACCGGGTGGTCGGCGTAAGGCAGGTACAGCAGCGGCACTTTCTCGATCCGGAAAGTGGAGTTATACGCCCGGGCTTTGCCGCCGAGATCCACCACGATGCGTGCGGCATTGAGTGTCCATTTGGGGCGCGGCAGTTGGCATGAGGTAACGCTGCCGTGCTGGACGACGTAAGTTTCAGGCCCAGTCTTCTCTACTATTTTCCCGGTGAAGGTGAACGGATTCGTGGAGGTAAGGGTGACATTGCGGGCCCGGAAGCGTACGCCGCTGGTGCCGACCACGTCGTAGAACCTGCCGGTCTGGGTACGCACGTTGTATTGTCCATGCGAGGCAGCGATGTGTTCATCATGGGGCCCGCCATCGACCGTCAAATGCCCCCTGGCGGTCACCTCGCCGCTAGAAGCCTCGTAGGTGGCCTCGTCGCCTCGCAACACCAGTTCACGATAGTCGATCTCCACATCCCCGCGAAGCGTGTACACGTCTCCCGATTTCTGTTGCTGGTGCGCCTTAATGATGACCTCTTCCGGCGGTCGCGCCGCTGGAGTGGATGGTGAAACTTGTGTGGCTGGTCCTGAACCGGGCGGGATCCCCAGCAAACCCGATTTTGGTTTGCTGGGGTGTTCACGCGCCGGCGGAAGCAACTGGCTGGTAACTAGAGAAGGCGCCACAACCAGATGACAAACTAGTGCAGCCGTGGTACCTAATCGGTTACGACGCAACATGGGAGAGGTCCAGCACCCCGTCCCGCCGAAAATCGGAAGCGATGGGGAACTCCGGAACTTAGCATGCAGGCTGCTTCCAGCGCAAAACTTTGCGCATTGCAACGCGCTCTGGCCGAGTCACAACCCGTTTTATGGCCTGCCCGATCTGCGGTGAGCAGTGTCTGTGTCGGCGCCGCGGTGGCGTATCGAGCCGCGCCGCCCTTCTCGATTGCGAACCTCCGAACGAAGATAACGATAAGGGGAGCATCATGCAGCAGGAATCGTTTTGCGAAGCGGACGAGAGATGGCGACAGGAGGTCGCCTCGCGTGTGGACGCATTTTGCGCCCGCCGGGGACGCAAACGCGTGCCCCGGGCACCTTCACTGAGCCTCGATTTCGAACGCGCCACCCGCGCCACGGTCGCGGCGCACTACGCCATCCCCGAGCCGCACGTGGATCCTGCACCGGCCCCGGTGCAAGAACACGAGATCAGCAACCTCATCGAGTTCCCACGTCCTGCAGAGCCACCGCCTCCTTCCCTGCAGGTGGTGCCTTACGTCGAGGAGTTGGCCGACCCCATCATCGAAACGCCGCGCATCCTTGATGCGGAAGAGCCCTCCGGGCTACTGTTCGGCGGGGAGAGTCGTTCGCCGATAACCCTCGAACTGGCGCCCGAGCCAGAACCGATGGAGGATACCCCTCGGGTCGTGGAAAGCGCGCCCTTGTCGCGGAGGGTCTTCGCAGCGGCGTTCGATAGCTCTTTGGTAGCCATCGCCGTGGCCGTGTTCGCCACCATCTTTCTGCAAATTGGAGGGACGCCGCCCCGCTCCCGCACGGAGCTCATGATGGCCGCAAGCTTGCCGGTACTTTTGTGGGCGATGTACCAATACCTCTTTCTGGTCCACGCCGCTGCGACCCCTGGCATGCGGGTCGCGGGGCTGCAGGTCCGCAGTTTCGACAACCTGCCGGCGCCGCGGAGCGTGCGCCGCTGGCGCGCCATCACCATGCTGCTTTCAGGTATGGCCCTGGGTCTGGGGTTCCTGTGGGCTGCGATTGATGAGTCCGGCCTGTGCTGGCACGACCGTATCACCCACACAACTCTCCGCCACTGACCCTCACTCGGAACGCGGGCCCAGCCAGCCCTCGAGGTGAGGCCAAGTCACTTTGCTCGCGCCGCTTCCCGCCATGATTCCGATGTGGCCGCCGGGAATGCTGAACAGCTCTTTGTCCTTACTGCTGACTTTGCTCATGATGGACCGGGATTGGCAGGGCGGGGTGATGTGGTCACCTTGAGCGATTACCGTCAGCAGGTTCGCCCGTATGTTGCTCACATCAACCCGCTCGCCACGCAATACCCATTCATTTTTCATCAAGCGGTCGTTGCGATAAAGGTCCACCACCAGTTGCCGGAACGTTGCCCCCGCCATAGGAATGTTGTCGGTCACCCAAGTATTCATGGCATGCCAAGCCTCGACTACTTTGGGATCATTGATGTTGTCCCAAAGGCGAAGAAAGTTGCCGATATAGTTCTCTACCGGCTTCAGCGCTTTGGCGCCATATTCGATCATCCCGGCCGGCATATTGCCGAAGACCTGCAGAACCTTTTCCACATCGAAATTAGCTTCGGCGGTCCAGCGGGCGAAGGTGATTGCTCCCTTATCGGAGAAATCGAGCGGAGCCGTCAGCAGGATCAGGTTGCGCAAGCCATCGGCGGGCCGCAGCGCAGCATAAGCCGTAGCGATGATCGCCCCGATGCACCAACCCAGCATGCTGAATTCTTCTACTTGGGAAACGACCTTCAGTTTGCGGATCGCCCGCGGCAAGTACTCCAGCGTGTAATCCCCGAAGTTCATGTTCTTGTCTTCCGGCCCGGGAGCGCCCCAATCCAGCAGATAGACGTCGTAGCCCTTCTTGAGCATGTACTCAACAAAGCTATGCCCCGGGCGCAGGTCAAGGATGGAAGGCCGGTTCATCACCGCGAACACAAGAAGCAGGGGGATGGGATGGCGCTGGTCCTCCGGAACCATGGACACATAGCGATAAAGCTTGGCCTTATTGAGGGCCCACACCATCTGCTTAGGGGTCTGAGCGATGGCTGCCTTGGTGGTCAAGACCTTGTTGAGGGTGCTCAGCCCTTTGACGGCGCCGGCGGGGTCGAGAAGAGAAGCATTTGTCATGCTACTTCGTCCTGCTACGCCGGCTTCGCGATGTGCCCGCACGGCCGCCAGGTGCCGTCGCGGGTCTCGCGAATATCCCTGCGATTCGATCCAGCTTGGCATCCATGTCGTCAAGACGCATTTCCACGTTGGTGAGCCGCTCAGCCAGACCGGTGAAGTCTGCCCGACTGGGCATGCTGAGCTGCTGCAGTGCCTGCAGCATGGCCTTCTCTACCGCCTCACGGAACGGCGCAGACACCTGCAGGTACGTATCCAGCATGGTGCCTGTCGCCTTGGCATAGGCCTCACTATTCACGGTTTCCACCATGGTTTTGGCCCAGGCGTCCAGATAGGCGTCCCGCATTTGCCGGAAAGAGGCCATGGGGTCGAATTGGGTGCCGTTGCCTGTTGGTTCGTTGGCCATTGCACCGTCCTTTCCTCCCCCGCGGTGGGCAGAGGGCCACGGAGGTTCGGGCAAGTTTACCGAGTCCTCCGGGCCATCTACAAACTCGCAGTATGTAACCCCTCGTTAAGAGAAACCGGGTGGCTGCGTCTCAGGCGGTCGACGTGGCCGCCGTCTTCAGCGGCTTGGAGGCAATGTCCAAGACCTTTTTCTGAGTCTCCATCAGAGCATCCCAGCTGCGCTGCAGTGACTCCACCGGGGTGCCGGCGAACCCCCCGAACTGCCGCGCCGCCGTTTCGTACGCCACCTTGTTCTGCTCTGCAGCAAACTCTAAAGCCTTTTTTTGCATTGCGACGGAATACTCCACCGACTTCTGGAACAGCGTGGTCAGCCCGCTGGTCAGGTTGGAAAACGACTCCAGACCGTCCTTGGCGAAGCCAGCCAGGGTGTGGTTTTGCTCCAGGGCCAGATCGATGGCTTGCTTCTGGCCTTCCACGATGGTGTCGCACGCCTGCGCAGCCAGATCGAAGATGGGATTCACCTGCGACGCGGGGATGTAGCGGCTGAAGGCCTTCTTGCCTGCCCCAATCCACTCCGTGTTCTGCTGCGCCGCGATCTCCAGCGACTTCTTCTGCAACTCCGCAATCACCTCGACGCCCTTCATGTAGAGGGGCACGAAGTTCTCCAGCACCTCCGGCTTCTCGGCGCCGGTCTTGTCCTTGGCTTTCGTTTTTTCCTGCTCCTTCATTTTTCCTGCTCCTTTCCGCATGTTGCAACTATTGCTGCACTGCAGCATAAGATGATACCGCACCGCCAGCGGTTGTCAAGCGTAAAATTGAGGGCAGCCATGGAGCGCCGGCCCGTCATCATCAAGAAGTACGAGAACCGCCGCCTCTACGACACCACCAACAGCCGCTACGTCAACCTGGAGGAAGTGGCCCAGATGGTGCAGGAGGGGCGCGAGGTGCAGGTGCTCGACGCTGCCACCGGCGAGGACCTCACCCGCCTGGTGCTCACCCAGATTATAGTGGAACAGGCCAAGACACCCGGTTCGACCTTCCCCCTGGACATCCTCAGGCAGATGGTGGCCGCCACCGGCCGCGCCAGCCAGGAGACCGCCTTGAATTATATGAAAGCCATGTTCGACATGTACCAGAATGCCTATCGGTCCATGCCGTCGCCGCTGAATCCTTTCGGGTTCATCCACGTGCCCGGCATGCAGCGACCGGCTGAGACCGAAGCCCCACCGCCACCTGCTCCCAGCAGCCCTCCCGATGAGACCAGCGAGTTGCGGCGCCGAGTAGAAGAGTTGGAATCCATCGTGGCGACCCTCGGCTCAAAAAAAACGACTCGGAAGAAACGGGCAAAGTCGTCACGGCGCATAACCTGATCTGCTGCCGAGTTGCCTGAAAAGCTGATGGCGTGGTCCGAAAATTTTTTCTGCAATTGCACCCCTATTTGTGCTGTCCATCCAGCTAATATCTATATCTGTTGCTTGAGGAATCAGGCAGGTCACATGCAAATGTGACGGCGTTGGTTAGTCTGTTTCCGACAGCACTCCCCGGGCCCGTGGGACGGCTGTGATCAGGAAGGAAAGGGGATTTTTCCGATGACCAGCGAATTCGTGCACCAATCAACCAGCCCAATCCAACCCGGGGAGCGGCCTCGCGTGACTTCCTACGATTCGGGCTACGAGCATAGCCTGGAACACTGGTTCGAGGTGCAGCAGTTGGTAGAAGCGGCTGACGGGGAGAGGAGCGCCCCCGCGCCTCTGGCTGCTGCCTCGTAGCTGCAGTTCCTAAAAGTGGAAACCACCCCCACAGATCAGGACTTCACCGGTCACGTAATCCGACAGAGGTGAGCAGAAGAAAATAACTGCCCCTGCAGCCTCTTCGGGGGTGCCCAATCGTCCCAGGGGGCAAGACTTCTTTGCCGCGTCCAACATCGCAGGTTGCACCCCAATACGAATGCGACTCCCATGCATCTCGATAGTTGTGTTGTTGCCATCGAGCGGCTGCACCAGGCGCGTGTCAATCAGCCCGAAGCCTACCGCATTGACGTTTACGTTGTAACGCCCCCACTCCTTGGCCAGCGTCTTGGTCAGACCGATCACTGCCGCCTTCCCCGATGAATACCCAGCCTGGCCGGCGTTCCCCTGGGTGGCTGCGATGGAGGTGATGTTTACCACTTTGCGCATCACTCGTTTTCCGGCTGCGATCTCTCGCTTGGCTGCTTCGCGGATGTAACCAGAGGCGGCCCTAAGTACGCGGAACGGAACCACCAGGTGGATGTCGAGCATCGCTTGAAACTGCTCATCGCTGGTCTTCTGAATGACGTTGTCCCAGGTGTAGCCGGCGTTGTTGACGATGATGTCCACCGCGCCAAAGGTGCCGAGAGTGGCCTGCACCAGTTGCTCGGGAAACGACCGGTCGGTGAGGTCTCCGGAAACGTGTGCAGCCTTGTTTCCGTTCGTGCGCAACAGGCATTCCGTCTCGATCACCGCGGCTTCGTCCAGGTCGTTCACCATCACCGCAGCACCCGCCGCCCCCAGCTTGCTGGCGATGGCGCGGCCAATACCGCGCCCGGCGCCCGTCACCAGCGCGGTCCTGCCCTCAAGAGTGAATGGCATTGATCGTCGCTTGCCTCCGCTAAGGAAGGATGTTTCAGGGGAGAACTGAGCTGTCTTGTGCATTGCAGCAATGCTATTGTGCACTGCATTAGAAAACAAATCAACACTCGAAAATTGCCGGATGGCAATCCTTTGCAATCCGTGCTTGGCCGCCCGACAGGCGCCGGATCACGGCTCAGCAATAATTTGGGGAAGGAAGGCTGGCCCGGATTAACGTCTTGGGGCAGTAACGTTTGTCCCGGCCTGCGCCCGCCCATACTGGAAGGCGGCGACGAACGCCTCTACCACCTTGGGATCGAATTCGGTGCGGGTACGCTCGACGATGCTGCCGATGGCCACGCTGGGCGACATGCCACCGCTGCCACCGGTGAGCGTTTCATAGGCATCGGCTACAGCCAGGATGTTCGACTCCAGGGGAACTTCCTCGTAAGCAGCGGGTTTTCGCTCGCTGGATTCCGAATACGCGAGCAGGATCGGTATCACCCGCCGCAGCGATCCGCCCACCGGGGGCAGCGCTGTCTTGCCGCTGGCCATCTGCCGCCGGAATCTCTGGAACTCGTCGCCGGTGAAGTTTGCTGATTTGTAGAGGATTTCGCGGCTGATTCCCAGTTTGTCCACATCATGCAACAGAGCAGCGGCGCGGATGTCCTCGACCCGTTCTGATGCCAAGTCCATACGTTCAGCGATCTGGGTGGCGCAAATGGAGACGCGATAGGCGTGGTTCTGACTGTACTTATCATTGGCGGCAATGTGCTGCAGGATGAGCAGAATGCCTCGGTAGCTTTCGCGCAGCTCACGCAGGTTCGACTGCATGCGCTCATAGAGGGTGCCCATGGCATAAGCGATCACCAGCATGGTTCCGCTCCACAGCGCGAGATCGAACCATTGCTCATGCGGGACCACCAATACCCGCCGGTGCGTCACTGAAGGCGAAAAATGGAAGTAGACCACTAGAAAAACTAGCAGGCTGCTGGCCAGCGCCGTCTTGACCGCGTGCCGGCGTCCGTACTTATAAGCCGAAAACAGCGTCGGCAGCGTGTATAAGGCAAGGACCATCCGCTGGCTGTCCACTACCAAGTTGGCGAGCAGCGCGATCAGGAACAGCGAAAGCAGCAGCCACAGTTCTTTATTCGTTCCGCTATCCGGCTGCCCGGGATGGGCGCCCGGCGGTGGCCCAGGTGAGTGCGCCGATTGCAAAGATTCGAGGCCGGCGATGCTGGTTTCCATATGGACCCGCTCCAAGTCCGGGAAGACCGTCAGGAGATGACACTTACAGCCAGAATCGTAGCGGGATGCTGGATATCCCCCAAGTTACCAACGTAGCAGCCCGAGGGAGACTCAAGAAGCGGACTCACTTGGCTCGCGGATGCGTCTTGTCGTACACGGCGAGCACGTGTTTCATTGAGAGTTGTGTGTAACGCTGCGTGGTCGAGAGCCGCTCGTGACCCAGCATCTCCTGGATGGCGCGCAGGTCCGCGCCTTCCTCCAGCATGTGGGTTCCGAAAGCATGACGCAGAGTGTGGGGGTGAACATCCGGGGAGAGGCCTTTGGCGACGGCAATCCGTTTGACGATCCGCCCCACACTGCGGGTGGTCAGGCGCGTGCCCCGCAAATTGACCAATAGAGCCCGCGTGGAGCTTTTTTGTGGCACTAGCTTCTGCTGGCGGGCAGGCAAATAGGCAGCGAGGGCCGATTTTAGCGCCTCGCCGAATGGCACATAGCGTTCCTTCCGGCCTTTGCCGCGAACCAGGATGGCTTCGCCCGACCAGCCCACGTCGTCCAGGTCGATCGCAACCAGTTCCGAGTTGCGGATGCCACAACCATAGAGCAGTTCGAGGATGAGCCGGTCGCGTTCCGGCCACGAGGCATGCTCCGGCATTTCACCATCGAGCACCGTGTTCATCTCTTCAATGGTCGGAACTCGCGGCAGGTTTTTGGGGAGTCGCGGCGTCGCCACTAATGCAGCAGGATTCTGTTCGACGATCCCTTCCCTGGCCAACCAGCGATACAGCGAACGAACTGCGGCCAAAGCCCGCGCTGCCGAAGCTTTCGATAACCCGTGCTCATAAAGCTGCGAAAGAAATCCGCGGATGCGCACGTGGTCGATCTGCTTCCAGCCGGCATCGCCCACGTACGTCGCGAACTTTTCCAGATCGCCAGTGTAGGCCTCGATGGTGTGAGCGGAAGCATTGCGCTCGCGCAACGAGCGCAGGAAGCGCGCAACGGCTTTGCCCACAGGACCTTCAACCACTCTGTGCCTCCGTGCGTCCGCGGTGGACTTTTTTCGCTCGCGGATGGTGCTGGCGGTACACATTCTTTAGCCGGTCGAGAGCCACGTGGGTGTAAACCTGCGTGGTAGATATGTCGGCGTGTCCGAGAATGGTCTGAACCGTCCGCAGGTCGGCGCCGGCCTCTACCATGTGCGTGGCGCAACTGTGGCGCAACATGTGCGGGCTGCCGCCGCGTGGGTTCTGCGAAGAGGCAGCGCGTACCATCTTCCAAACCCACTGACGGCTCATTCGCCGCGCACCACGCGCCACGAACATCAGCGGCGAATTCCTGCCTTTTGCCAGCGCTTCCCTTCCGTGGGCGAGGTATTGCCGAACCGCCTGAACCGCCGGCGCACCGAGGGGCACGATGCGCTCCTTGTCGCCTTTGCCGCGAACCAGGACGTATCCCAGATCCAATTTCAGGTCCTCAAGCTTCAGGCTCACGATCTCAGATACGCGCAAGCCGCCTGCGTAGATGGTTTCCAGCATGGCACGATCGCGGAGCGCAATGGCCGCGCTGATCTTGCTCGTGCCTCCTCGCGGCCGGAGCATGGTCGCGATCTCGTCTCGGGCCAGCGCCTTGGGCAGGACCTTCCATTGCCGTGGTGTCTCCAGGTTGAGCGTAGGATCATGGGCGATATGGCGGTCGAGTAGCAGGTACTTGTAAAAGTGGCGTAAGGCGGAGAGCTTGCGCGCCACCGAGCGGCCATCCACGTGATGCGAGAAAAGATGGTCGAGGAAGTCGCGTACGTCCTGCCGCCGCGCCTGGCTGAGCGGCCGTTTTTTGAGGAAGCCGGCGAACTGGCTGAGGTCGCGCCTGTAGGCTTCAATCGTGAGTGGCGCCAGTCCCTTCTCGATCTTCAGATAATCGATGAAGGAAGCAAGAACGGGCGCAGTCTGCTGGCTGGTCTCCACAACGCTAGTATGCGCGTTATCAGACGTGCGTCTGTTGACCCTGCTGGTTCGGTTCAGATAGCAGACTACCGTTGTTGGAAGTTATGCTGCCTGGGCCTTTGCCGCCTTCAGCAACTCTTCCGCGTAGAGCGCACCCTGCGGGGTTTCCTCGTGCTTGAAGTAAGCAAAGACGTCTTTTCCTTCCGCGATCTTGGACGAAAGTTTCTGTGCCAGCGCGCGGCGCTGCTCGGCTGAATATTCGGGCTGGCGAAAGCGGTAGTAGCTGAAATTTGCCGTGGTCTCATCGGGAACAACGCGGTCTTCGGTTTCTGCGACGCACAGGGCCACGTTGTACTTACGGAGCAGGTCGTATACGGAATCTTTAAACCAGGAGTCGTGGCGAAACTCGACGGTGTACCGCGGGGTGCGCGGTAGTTGCGCCAGGAATTCGCCCAGGAGTTCAACGCTACATTTCAGGTTAGGGGGGAGTTGGAACAGGATCGGCCCGAGCTTTTCCGCCTCATATAGTGGCCCAATGGAGGCGAGAAAGGCGCGCACCATGTCTTCAGAATTCTTCAGGCGAAGGATGTGAGTGATCTTCTGGTGGGCTTTGACCGCGAATTTGAACTCCGCCGGGGTGTTGGCAACCCAGTTTGCAAAGGTGCTGGCGGCGACCAAACGCCGGAAGCTGTAGTTCACCTCGACTGTATTCAGGCGCGAGGCGTAATGCGACAGGAACGACTTGGCCGGCAGTTTTGCGGGATAGAAGGCCGGCTTCCAATTCGCATAAGCCCAACCCGACGTTCCTGCATAAATCGCCATGTCCTTCGCTTCGAAAAGTGACAGCTAAGTCGCGGCCTTGCGTCGTGGAGCAGCGCGGCGCGGCGTTGCTGTGCGTAA
>DASQXC010000386.1:0-2799 GCA_035639935.1 Terriglobales bacterium | reverse complement strand
GGAGCGGAACTTCACCTTGGGGTTGGTCTTGCCCAGCACGCGCGTGATGGCTGCCGTCAGCGTGGTCTTGCCGTGATCGATGTGCCCGATCGTGCCCACGTTCACGTGCGGCTTGGTGCGATCAAATTTCTCTTTGGCCATAACCCCCTACCTCTCAATTAAGGCGATAAGCCCGGTGGAACTTGCGCCGAATAGCCTCTTCCACTTGCTCCAATCGGACTAGATAGAACTCCCGTACCTGCGCTTGATCCGATAGAGGCAACGATTCATACAGCGCGCGCACCGTGGTTCCCATCTGCGCCAGCCGGCGGTCGCTCTTCTCCATCGCTCCGCTAGCCAACACACCCTCGAAGTCCCGGATCAGAAGCTTGCTCTTCTGGACCGCCTTCAGAAAGGTTTCAACCTCGGAGCCGAACAAGCGCTCGAAGACGCTCCGCAGCCGCTCGTAGCCTTCAACGTCTTGTATCGGTATTGCAGCCTGTACAAACGTCGGCATCGTCTCGGTTGCAATCTCTGGAGCGGGAGACGGGAATCGAACCCGCGACCAACAGCTTGGAAGGCTGTGACTCTACCACTGAGTTACTCCCGCCGATCTTATAGCCACTGATCACGGATATTCACGCATCGCTTTCATGTCATCCATTCATCCGTGCTGATCCGTGAAAATCGGTGGCGTTTTCTCTTCTCCAAAAACTCTGGAGCCGATGACCAGGATTGAACTGGTGACCTCTCCCTTACCAAGGGAGTGCTCTACCAACTGAGCTACATCGGCCCATTGCGATTGCGATGTTGATCGACATGTTCCCGTTGCGCATGCAGCAGGCTACGTACGGCGAACAGACCTAAGATTGCCAGCGTCACAGCTCGCAGCGGTAATTCGCTGCTACCCAGGGCAATACTCGCATCGAGTGTGAACCAGGCAAGCACGGCAAGCACCGCATACATCGCAAGCGCCGCCAACAATTTTCTCGACATCACGAACCCTGGTGGACAGGGGAGGATTCGAACCTCCGTAGCTCGCAAGGAGCGGCAGATTTACAGTCTGCTGCCATTAACCACTCGGCCACCTGTCCATCGTCTCCGCTCAAGACCCGGGCGTCCCCAAAGTACAAGGACTCCGCCGCGCATGCCGAACGGAGAAAAGAGAAGACCTCGCAAATTCATGCGCCCTGTTATCGCGCACACCTGCTCACCAACGCCGAAGCCTTCCGGAAGTACTGCGTGGAGTGTGTATTCCCCTTGATGAGCTGCTCGTTGCTGCTGTGGCTTTTTGTTGCAGAGTCCGAATTTCAACCTGCAACTCGTTCCTTGGAGCTGGCGAAGGGATTCGAACCCCCGACCGTCTGATTACAAATCAGATGCTCTACCAGCTGAGCTACGCCAGCGAAAACCGTACCCCGCCCGCTGGGACGACTCTCCAAGTTAGCACAGCGGCATCATACGTGCAAGCGGCAAGGCCTGATAATCAGTCAACCCTGAACCGCTTGGCAGCTTCCTTTGAAACTAGGATGATATCATTCCGCGATGGTGTTGAGTCGTTGCGGATCATTCACCCTGGTAGGGCTGGTCCAAGCCGCACAAGAACGGGCCCGCATGCCTCCCAATGCGACGGCGTAAGCTTTGGCTCGCGCCCGCGATCCTGCTGGTCACGGCTGGTATCGGCATCGTCCTCTACTTACGCAGCCGCGCCGCGCCCACAGCGGTGCGACTGCTGCCCGATTCTGATGCCGTCCTCTATATCGACCCGCGGCTGATACGGCTGGCGCACGTATTCGGCGAAGTTTCCCCGGTTTCTTATGATCCCGATTACGAACAGTTCGTCAAAGAGACCGGCTTTCAGTTCGAACGCGACCTCGACCAAGCCGCCGTTGCGGTGCATGCCCCCTCAGGCCCCGAAGCCGCTCATCAAGGCTTCTTTGAGCGGGCCCGCTACTCCGAAATATTCATCGGCAGGTTCGATGCTAAGCGCGCGGTAGCGTATCTGCGGAAACTTTCCGCGAATGCCGAGCAGTATCGGAACGCGGTGATCTACGTGATACCGCGGGAAGGCCGAGCCGTTCGCGTGAGCCTCCTCGGGCCAAAAACGGTAGCCGTTTCCAATACACCCGACAATCGAGCCATCCACCAGATGATCGACAACTACCGTGCCGCTCCCTGGCGGGCGTCTGGTCCTGCTCTGGTGCGGGGGTACTACCGTCAGGTGCCGGTGGGCAGTGTCGCCTGGGCGCTGGCGCGAGTGCCCGCTCAGGAGAGTCATCCCTCTTTCGGATTCCAAAGCTGGACCATAATGGCACGCCCATTGGGGGGTTCGACCATCGTCGCCTCCGCCCGCTATCTGGGGGCGCTGCATGTGCGGATCGAAGCTCTGACGGCCAGCGAGGACGACGCGCGGCAGCTTCTGGAGACCCTCCGAACCTCCTTTGCAATCGTACGCAGTTTGGAATCCTCGATGACTCAGGGCGGGGCCGATGCCGACGTGAAAGCCCTCTTCAATAGTGTGCAGGTGGAGGAACATGGCCCACGCGTGGCATTGACGGCGACCATCCCGCAAGGGTTCATCCGCAAAGCCTTAACGCCGCCGCCCAACCCGCCCGTCCAAGCCCAGCCGGCCACGCCGCCGAATTCATCGCAGGAGCGAGAACGCCGAGACAAGTGAGTTTATGCGCTGGTCTCTCCGACCGCCAAAATAGACGGATCCCCAGTCCTCGGCCTCCCCGTTCCGCCCCAGTTTAGAGTCAGCCGCTTCGACCAATCTTCTGGTCGAGGTAGCCTCGGAAGCTCGAAACCTGATCTGGTGAA
>DASQXC010000385.1:0-2186 GCA_035639935.1 Terriglobales bacterium | reverse complement strand
CGACGCCGCACGCGCGATCACACGTGAAGACAGCTCGGCCCGCGAGCTGGCCGATTCGCTCTATGCCGATCTCTATGGCGTCAACACGCGCGATGGCAGCAGAGCCTGCAAACTGAACTATTACACCGGTCGCGGTTCGCTCGAAGGGTGGCTGCGCGCCACATTGGCACAGGAGTACGTCAACCGCTATCGCAGCCGGCAGCGTCTCGTCAGCTTGGAAGAAGAGACGGAGCGGGGAGTGCAGTTCACCGCCGCTGATCCACCGGCCCAGCCGGCCCCTGACGAGCGGCTGGTACAGGCAACCGATGGCATTCTGGCCGCTCTGGCGCCCGAAGAGAGGTTTATGCTTGCCTCGTACTATCTGGACGGGCGCACGCTGGCGCAGATCGCGCGCTCACTCGGCGTACACGAATCCACCATCAGCCGCAAGCTGGAGAAACTGGTACGCCTTGTGCGCGAGCGAATTGTGGACGAGCTGAGGCGGCGGGGAATGAGCCACAGGCAAGCGGAAGAGGCGCTTGAAACGGATGTCCGCGACCTCTCCCTGGACGTGAGCGGACGTCTGGCGCAAAAACACATTTCCTCCGCGTTCTCTAAAAAAGGAAGCGCTGATGTCTGAAGTTCCCAGGATCGTACGTGAGCGTCTGCGCGTACAGGAGCCGGAGGGCGCCCATCCCGATGCCAACCTGCTCTCCGCCTTTGCCGAGCAGGCCCTGACGGAGCACGAACGGGAGCGGGTGCTCAATCACGTGGCGCTCTGTGCTGAATGTCGGGAAGTGCTGGCGCTTTCTGCGCCGCAGCCGGACGAAAAACCGGCTTTGGCAGCACCGGCCGCCCTTGCTGGGACTCGCTGGTGGCGCTCGCCCGTAGTGCACTGGGGAGGACTGACAGCGGCAGCGCTGGTGGTGCTGATCGCAGTTGCGACCCGCATGCAGCTTCGTTCAGGGCACAGCGCGAGCGCTCCGGCGATCGCCACCTACGGACCTGCGCAGCAGTCCCAAGCGCAGCGGCCTGAGAGTGCCCAAAGCCCACCCGATCAAAAAGTGGCAGACAAAGCGCCGTCGCCGCGGCCGGCTAAGCCGCTCAACCGCACCGTACCAAGCGCTGTCGGTGGCGTGAGCGAAGGGGTGCGTGACCGCACTGTTAGCGCTGCGGAAAATTGCGCCCCGCCACCGGCCGCCGCTGCGGCACCTGCGGTGAAGACGCAAGCGACCGCCGACACTCTCAGCGCCGAAGCTCCTCCGCCGCAGGAAAAGAGAAGCGTGGGCGAGTCTGAGAAAAAAGCCATTCCCGCGCCCTTAGCAGCACAAACGTGCCCCGACGAGGTCGCCGGTGGATCCGCAGGCGGCCTGAAGCGTGAGACCACGATCCTGGCTCCGCGCTCTGCGGCGCCTTTTGCGAAGCGCGCGGCCCTGGGAACGCGGTGGAGCATCTCGGAATCTGGGGCCGTGCAGCGCTCCATCGATGGCGGGCGAAGTTGGAAAGAGGTCAGCATTGCGGATGGCGTGACTTTCCGGGCGGTGGCGACGGTAGGCAACGACGTGTGGGCGGGCGGATCCCTCGGCGCACTTTATCACTCGACCGACGGGGGAGAGCGCTGGTCGCCGGTTCGGGTGCAGAGCAACGTTCAGGTTCTGGGCGGCGACATCGTGCGTATCGAATTTACCAGTATCCGCGCCGGACTGCTCTCCACTTCTACCGGCGAGATTTGGACGACCACCGATGCTGGCGTGACTTGGCAACGGCAGTAGAAGCCAAGATTCCTAGCCGTCGCGCCTTTCTGGGCGCAAGCAACTACAGTGAGCACTCATATTGCTTGGCAGCAACCATGCCTCAGGCAGCCTTCCTGGCCGGCTGCTTTCTCTGTCGTTTGCGGCGCTTCATAAGGAGCACGAGCCCCACGAGGCCTCCTGCAACAGCCAACGCGATGAGAGCGATCAGAATCGGCTTGTAATACTGGCTGAAGAACCCAAAAATCTGCTGCCCGTACCGGTGTCCCAGCCAAGCTACGACAAAATAGCGGAGGCTGCGGCCCAAGCTCAGCGCAAGCAGGAACTTCCGGGTGGGATATCTCATCGCGCCGGCGGTGACCAGAAAAGGAACAATGGGGACCGGCGGGGGAAGAATGGCCGGGATCATCACCGAGCCGAATCCCCATTTGCGGAACAGGCGCTGGGCCCGTTTGA
>DASQXC010000384.1:0-6254 GCA_035639935.1 Terriglobales bacterium | reverse complement strand
TCAGCCACAGTGCTGACGCGTGCTACAACCTATGCGGCCATCCTGTTCATGATCACCTCGATCACGCTGTCGATCGTGGCCTCGCGCCGTTCTACCGGGTCCGTGCTGGGCAACACCAAGCCCAGCCAAACCAAGAGCCAGCCTGCACCTCAGCAGGCGCCCAAGCCCGAGCCGCAGCCCATCACGCCGAAGTAGCCGCTGGCTTGACCTTTGGTTTTTTCCGTAATGCCGCGGGGCTTGTCCCCAAATTACAAAGCAACACAGGTGGAAGTCACGGACTAAGTCTAGCTTACGTATAGCGGACCTACGGCCCTCTCGCTCGTTGGGTACACCTGCTGTGGAACGGCGTTAAAGCGCCGCCTGGCCTCGCTCTTCGTTACGGATGCGGATGGCCTCGTCGATGCGCGTGAGGAAAATCTTGCCGTCGCCGATTTTGCCTGTTTTGGCCGAGTCCAAGATAGCATTAATGGCCTTCTCAACCAGCTCATCCGGCAGCACCATCTCGATTTTAACCTTAGGCAGCAGGTCCACCGTGTATTCACGACCGCGATATACCTCGGTGTGGCCCTTCTGGCGCCCGTGGCCGCGCACGTCCGTAACCGTCATTCCATCTACGCCGATTTCGCTTAGGCCTTCTTTGACGGCCTCAAACTTGGAGGGCTGGATAATCGCTTCAACCTTTGTCATGAGCCTCCGTAGGGAGTACCGAGTACCGAGTTGCGAGCGCCGAGTGAACATTGCTGTCGGTCCGGTTTTCAATGGCTCAATGAATCAATGATTCAATGATTCAATGATTCAATGAAACAATCATCACTCAGTACTCGCAACTCGGGTTACTCACTCAGTACTCCAGGTTGTACCCTTCTTCGCCGTGCTGCGACACGTCCAGGCCCTGAATCTCGTGCTCTGGCGCGACTCGCAGTCCGATTATCAGGTCAACGATCTTCAGGATCACGAGGGTTCCCACGATCGCCAGCGCCCAGGCGATGAGCACGCCCACGAGCTGATTCAGCAACTGGCGCGCGTTTCCTTCGAGCAGGCCGACTGCTGCGGGATTGCCGGCGCTGTCCTTGAAAACAGGATTTACCGCCCTGACAGCGAAGACGCCGGTCAGCAAGGCTCCAATGGTGCCGCCAGCGCCGTGAACCCCGAAAGCATCCAGGCTGTCGTCATAGCCGCAGAGGGTTTTCACCTTTGCCACCATGAGATAGCAGCACAGGCCGGCAATAAAACCGATCACCAGCGCTGACATCGGGCCTACAAACCCGGAAGCCGGAGTAATCGCAACCAATCCCGCGACCGCGCCGGAGATCGCACCCAGGGCGCTGGGTTTTCCATTGCGCAGCCACTCCGCGATTCCCCATCCCACGACGGCAGCGGCAGCGGCAAAGTGCGTTGCCACAAAAGCACTGGTCGCGAGACTCCCCGCAGCCAATGCGCTTCCGGCGTTGAAGCCGAACCAACCCACCCAGAGCAGGCAGGCGCCGATAAAACTGAGCACTACGCTGTGCGGCAGGATCTGCTCTTTGGGATAGCCCAGCCGTCTGCCGAGGTACAGCGCGCACACTAAAGCGGAAACTCCGGAGGTGATGTGCACCACAGTGCCGCCGGCGAAATCAAGCGTGGGAAAACGCCCGCCCAGGCTCGCATTCAGCAGGCCGCCCTTTCCCCAAACCATATGTGCCATGGGGTCATACACAACGATGGACCACAGGATCATGAACAACGCCATCGCGCTGAACTTCATGCGCTCGGCAAAAGCGCCGGTGATCAGTGCCGGCGTAATGATGGCGAACATCAACTGAAATATCATGAAGCTCTGCTGGGGAATGGTGGGGGCGTAATCCGGATCCGGCGCGGCACCGACGCCGCGCAGGAACACCTGCCCAAGCCCACCGATGAAGTGCGTTCCAGAGGAAAAGCAAAGGCTGTAGCCGATGGTTGCCCAAAGGACGGTCACGATCGCCATCAGGGCGAAGCTTTGCATCATGGTTCCCAGGACGTTCTTCTTGCGCACCAGGCCGCCATAGAAAAGCGCCAGTCCGGGCCCGGTCATCATCAGGACAAGAGCCGAACTGGTGAGCATCCACGCGTTATCGCCGGAACTCTGCGCCTGGGCCACCTCCTTTTCCAGCTTGGCAATCCTGTCCTGCGCCGCCGGAGGGCTCGTTTGTGCAACGGCGGGAACCAGCAACACCCCCGACAAGATCGCCAGCGCCAGAAAACATCGGAGGAGAACGAACGAGATCGACACTTTTGCCCTCATGCTGGTGTTTCAGCCCTTCCTGTCACATCAGAATAGTTACGTGGGCGGATCGAAATTGGGGAAATTCAAAATTCTTATCCCGGCCATCACTTATTCCTATCCAGTCGCCAGTAGGCGGGTTTCATCAATCGGTTTCGGAGGGGCGCGGCTTGAGCCGCGCCGATACGGATCCTCGTAAATTGTCATCCCGAGCAAAGCCTGGAGAACGCGAATGCGTTCTCCAGGCAAGTCGAGGGACCTGGGTTCGAAGGCCCGAACAGTCAAACCCAAGGTCCCTCGACTCGCGCTCCCTTCGCTGCGCTCAGGTCGCGCTTCACTCGGGATGACAATTCATAATGCGGCGATGGCAGCACGGCTGAAGCCGTAGCCCTCCGGGTCCATCTATCACATAGCTTTTAGCAATTCCCGAAAAATCGGTTTTTCAACTGGCGACTGGCTACTGGCGACTCTCTCCTTATTTTGACTTGGGTTCAAGAATAATCTCGCGCGTCAGGCGGTCGCCGATAATCTCGCGCCAACTCGCGCGCTCTTGATAGCCTTGGATCATCTTTTGGTCGTTCAGATCCAGGGCCTGCATGGCAACCGCCTCCATCTTATCTTCGTTCGCTTCCAGAGTGGCCAAGTCCTTAAATTGGGTCATCAGCATCAGGTCCCAGTCGTTGGGACCGTGAGATTCAGTGCCGAGGACCTTGTAATCGAGAGTCAGGCCCGCCTTCTTCAGCGCTTCCTGTTCCTTCTTCCACTCCGTGGCCAGGTACTCCATATATTTCAGGTTCAAGCCCGGTTTGGTGTGCACGAACGTGATAGTCCACACGGTGCCTTCATGGAAAGGCCGGACTGGCGGCTTAGGGGTCGATGTAGCGGCCGGCTTCGCCTGGCCGAGCACGGTCAACGGCAGCAGCAACGGCGCCATCGTCAGCAGGACCGCGATTAATAGCCTCCGCATCCTCTTGTCTCCTCTCCTCTTCCTCTCTTCCAAATGCGTCTTCAAAAGACGGCTTGCCGCGAGCAGCATAGCAGGTGATGTGCATTCCCGGACCAGCCCAGTTGGCGTGCCACCTGAGACAGCCGCTGCGGCGCCAGAGCCGATGTTTTTTTTCGAACCTCAGAAGTTATTCCTCGCACTCAGCCCGCAGACGTATCGTCGAGTCGCGGCGCGGTTCGCAGTCACGGCATGAAATCCGACTTCAGTTCGGCCTTGCGGCAGCTTGCGCTCCCCAATGGCGCCATCCTGGCAGCCGGCGTGCTGCTGCCCTGGAAACTGAAAGCTATCTTCGCGTCACCTGGGGGGGAGTTCATCCCCCTGGTTATCACCGCGGCCGGCGTTTTGCTGGCTTGGCGCTTGCGAACTCCTCGACTCATGCTGATGCTGGTTCTGCTGCTCCTTAGCGAACGGACGTGGACGTGGGGCGCGAGCGAACCTGCCATTCGCATCGCGCTGGCGGTCTTGTTGCCGCTGAACGTTGCCCTCCTTCTACTGGTAGACGACGCTTATGTGGATTGGGAAGCATTCTGCTGGTGGGGTGGGCTAATGGCCGTGCAGGCGGGGGTGGTGGCCGTAATTGTCGGCACAGGAGAAGCCTCGGCGCTGCGCCGTCTCAGCCAGCCGTTGGTCCCGCATCTCCTGGTACGGAGCCGAGTTCCGCAGCTCGCTGCTTTGCTCTTCGTGGCCGCCGGGATCGCGCTTCTCGCGGCCTTCCTGGTCACCCGCAAACCGCGAGAGAGCGGCCTGTTCTGGTCGCTATGCGCATGTTTGCTGGCCATGGGCGCGGCGAGCCCCCGCTTGGCGAATGGCTATTTTGCGGTAGCCGCCATCATCTTGGGCGCCAGTGTTGTCGAGACCGCCTACCTTGTCGGCTATCACGATGAGCTCACTGCTTTGCCCGCGCGGCGAGCGTTCAATCAGGCGCTCGCCAAGCTCGATGGGCAATATGCTGTTGCCATGCTCGATGTGGACCACTTCAAGCGCTTCAATGACGTTTTCGGGCATGACGCCGGCGACCAGGTGCTGCGCATGGTCGCCTCCAAGATCACGCAAATCGGTGGAGGCGGCAAAGCCTTCCGCTACGGCGGTGAGGAGTTCGCCATCATGTTCCGTGGGTCTACGGCGGAGGAAGCGTCAGAGCAGGCAGAGGCGTTGCGCACTTTGATTGCGGATACGAACTTCGTGGTCCGCGGCCTCGACCGCAGCCGGCGCAGCCGCAAAGAACGTCGCTATCGGCACCGGCCGCGCAAGCTGCGCAAGCAGCGAGTGGATACCCGGGTCACAGTGAGCATCGGGGTCGCGGAACCGGCCGGGCCCGATACACTCGTCGAAGACGTGATCCAAGCCGCCGACAAAGCGCTCTACTGCGCCAAGGAGCGCGGTCGCAACCGGGTGGAGGTGTACGGTAAGAGACCGCCGGTCGTACGCGCGCAATCCTAAGCGGGCCCGGAACCGGCCCGGGGCAAAGCGACTCGCACCGCCACGTCCAACCTGGTGTAGTACTTTTTCACATCCGCCGCTCCATATTTGGCGCGAAAGCCCTCCACCACTTCTTGCACCGCCTTCGCGTCGGTTATCAGCGTGGGCTTGAAGTTTGCTTCTAAAGCCCCGGTCGCGATCCCCAGCGAACGGTTCTTCTTCAGGTTCTTGAACCACTGGGTGTCTGAGCCGTAAACGGGCAGCAGGTAGAGCTTGTCTTGTTCGAGGACGAACCAAACGGGAAGGGTGATGGTAGTGCCGGATTTTCGACCAGTGACCGATATATTAATCTGGCGCGTGCGCGCCAGACGTTTCTTCAATTCTTCCACTGCATCGGTCATGTTGGCTCCTCTGAGGCTTGCCTGAGCTGGACGGCTCAGTTGAACGTAGGCAGCAGCACCCGATCATCGCCGGGAACTGACTCCAGAGGATATCCGCCCTTGGTCCAGGCGCGCAGGCCGCCGTGGATGACGTAGGCGTCGAAGCCTTGTTCCCGCAGGATGTGCGCCACACGGGCGCTGGTGGCTTCGCGCACTCAACTGCAGTACAGATAAATGGCTTTGTGGCGCGGCCAGTCTTTCACCGTCGCAAGCAGGTTATTGGGCTCGAGCCGGATCGAGCCCTTGATCCGCATCGCCCCGGGATCGTAGTAGCCATGGCTGCGGACATCGGCCACAATCGCATCGTCGATCTTCCCAGAAACCAGCTTCGCGGCCAGTTCCTCGATTTGCATCCGCGGTACCACACGGTACCGCCTGTGTTTCCAATAGATATAAGCGCGATAGCCGAGGTAGCCGAGAAGGGCCGTGAACAGCAGCCACCCCAAGGCACGCCCCACCTTCTCCACTCCCTTTACGACTGCTTCCAGCACTCCGCTGAACAGGTAACCGAAACCGGCGAAAGCAAACGTGTAGAGGCTGGCACCGACCAAGTCCAAGCGCAGGAATTGCCCGAAACCCATACGCATGCTGCCGGCCAGCGGAGGCGCCAGCGTGTTGACGCCGGGAATGAACTTGGCGAACAGCAACGTCGTGCGCCCGCGATGGTAGAAGGATTCGGCCGAACGCAAGATGCAGGACTCGGGATTGAGCGCGATGCGACACAGCAAGCCGAGCAGGGCCCATCCGGTGTAGCGTCCCAAGACGAAAAGCAGCGTGTCGCCCAGCAGCATTGCCGAGAGGGCAATTACGACCACCATCTCGGGGCGCAGATGCCGCCAGGCGCTGGCCGCGCCGGCGGCGACGAGAGCCAGCGCCGCAGGCACCGGCACGCCCACCGCTTCCAGAAATACGATCAGCGCCAGCACCGCGTAGCCATGCTTCTCCAACAGCGAGGCGATTTCTCCCATGCTATAGCGTAAGATTCAAAAGCTGCGGGAAAGCTGCGCGAATTTGTGGAACCCAGGTAGCGTCCGGCGGGTTAGAGCCTCTGATGCGACGATCTTCGAAATCGGGGTTGTTGATATTGGCGGCCCTCTTGGCCGTCGGAAGTTCTGCACGCGCGCAGGAGACGACCTTCAGCCTG
>DASQXC010000383.1:0-2240 GCA_035639935.1 Terriglobales bacterium | reverse complement strand
TCGGCCGATTCGGTGAATTCGATCGGCACTACCTTAACGTGCTCCACCTTAGGCGGGTTCCAGGCGAACATGAAACCCAGCATCTGCTTGAAGGCGTCCTGCTGTTCGGGAGTGGTCTTCTGGTCGAAATAGATGGTGCCGTGGACCTTGCTGGCGTCCTTGTCGATTAAATCGCCGATCACGACCGCCTTGAAGCCGTCCATCTTCACGTCGCCGAAGTGGCCGTGCTTGATGTAGGCGAAGTCAGCAGCGTCACAACCGCCGTGCGTGGGATGGCCGTTGGACCGGCAGGGACACGCATAGGCGGTGCAACCGCATTCCGTAAAGTCGATGCCGTGCACCTCGAAATCAGGAATCGTCTTCTCCGTTGGCTTCTGCTCCGAGAGGCCGGCCACGGCAAACAAAGCCATGGCGAGCCCCAGCATGACTGCTATGCTCATTCTGGTCATTCTTCACCTTTGAAAGGAGAGGTCTTCTCTAATCGCGAAAGCTTAGGTCGGATTGGTGAATACGTCAATTGTGGAAATAAGGTCCCTGTTCCTCGATGGTCCTGCGGGAAAACTGGAAGCCTTGCTGAACGCGGGCGATGCCGGGGAAAAAAGCAGGTCCTTCGCTTGCCCTCAGGACGACAATTCTATGTTTCTTCTTACCGCGCGGCTGAAGCCGCGCCCCTCCGAAATAGAGCCAGCTCCCTACATCGCTCATTTGGAACCCCTATAATCGCCGCCATGTCTGCTCAGCCTTCCAGCCAGTCGGAGACGGGCGGTATCCGTGCGCTCGCCCGCGAAATCTTTCTGCATGCGCTGGCGGAGTCGAGCATCGAGAAGGCCTTCGAGCGCCACGTCGAGTACGGGCGTGGGCTGCTGCGCATTGGCCCCGATGTGTACGATTTGAGTAGCTACAACCGCGTGCGTGTGGTCTCGCTCGGCAAGGCGGCGCACGCTATGGCGGCGGCGCTGGCCGTCAGGGTGGGCGTGGGCCTTGAGGGAATCGTAGCGTGCGCTGCCGATCCGCCCGCGTACGTCCCTGGCTTCCGCTACTTTCGCGGCGGACATCCGACGCCCAATGGGGAGTCGGTGCGCGCCGGCGAAGCTATCCTGCGCATGCTCGAGGCGCTGGACGAGGGCTCGCTGGCGCTGTACATGATCAGCGGCGGCGGCTCGGCGATTGTCGAGAAGCCGATTAGCCAAGACATATCGCTCGACGATCTCATCGCCACTTATCGCGAGCTGGTGCTCTCGGGCGGCACCATCGCCGAGATCAATACCGTGCGCAAGCATCTCTCGGCCACAAAGGGAGGGCGGCTGGCGCAAGCAGCGGCGCCGGCGCAACAGGTTTCCATCCTCATTTCCGATGTGCCGGATAATGTGCCCGACTCACTGGCTTCCGGTCCCACCATGCCCGACTCGACCACCGTCGAGGACTGCTACACGATAATCCGCAAATACGCTTTGCTCCAGAGGTTTCCGCCGTCGGTCCGCGAGTTGATCGAAAAACGGGCGCTGGAAGAGACTCCGAAGAGCGACGACCCTGCCTTCGCGCGCTCGCGCTGGTGGACGATTCTGTCGAACGAGACGGCGCTCAGGGCGGCTTCGGAGAGGGCCAGGGCTGCAGGATTCGACGTGGAAGTGGACTGCCATTGTGATGACTGGGATTACCGGCGTGCGGGCGACTACCTGCTTGAGCGGTTGCACGCGCTGCAGCAAAAGAGACAGCGCGTTTGCCTGATTTCAGGAGGAGAGGTAACAGTTCGCATCGAGGGCAAAAGCGGCCAGGGTGGCCGCAACCAGCACCTTGCTCTGTACCTCGCGCCCAAAATCGCAGGCGAGAATATTTGTGTGCTCAGCGCAGGCACGGACGGTATTGACGGCCAGAGTCCTGCAGCCGGTGCGGTGGTGGACGGCAGCACCATCGAGCGCGCACGCGCCGCTGGCCTGGATCCCACGGCGGCGCTCAATGAGTTCGACGCCTATCCTGTATTCAAAGCGCTGGGCGACGCGATTGAGACCGGGCCGACAGGAACCAATGTCAGAGACGTGCGGCTGCTGATGGCCTGGTGAGTGCCGCAGGGTGCCCCACCCGAGCCGGTTTTGCTCGGGTGGGGTTTTCACGTGCACTTTGACCACCACCTTCGGCGTGATACGTAGGCGCTAGGCAGTCTCCATTCCGAGTCCACGGCTTATTCACCGACCCGTAGTGAGTGAAGCTGCTGAGGGCCGAACTTCCCCACCCGAGCAAAA
>DASQXC010000382.1:0-8783 GCA_035639935.1 Terriglobales bacterium | reverse complement strand
AAGTCCTTGGCGCTCATCCGCCGTTTGCCTTCAGGTTGCAGCTCTAACACTTCGAGCGTACTTCCCTCTCCACACCCGAGCAACAAGTCTTCGCCGGCGATCTTCACCTCACCGGGAGCTAGCGGGCCCAATCCCGAAGCGGCCAAGCGCGCACGGTGCAATGTCAGGTTCTTCCCGCGAAAACTGGTGAAGGCGCCCGGCCAAGGCTGGAAGCCGCGCAATCGGTTCAGGACCTCGGGAGCCGGGCGGGTGAAGTCGATCTGCCCGTCTTCTTTCTTCAGCATAGGCGCGAGGCTGGCTTCGGCGTGGTCCTGCTTGCGCGGCTGGATCGTCCCAGCCTTGAGCCCGCGCAGCGTTTCAATCATCAACTCGGCGCCCATTGTAGCCAACCGTGGCGCCAGGGTAGTGGCCGTGTCCTCGGGGGCGATGGACATTTCGCGCTGCAGAAGAATATCGCCGGTATCGAGCCCTTCATCGATACGCATCGTAGTCACGCCGGTGAGCGTCTCCCCGCGCGCGATCGCCCACTGGATGGGCGCCGCGCCGCGATACTTGGGCAACAGTGAAGCGTGCAGGTTGATGTTGCCCTGCGGCGGCAGGTCGATCATCCACTTGGGAATGATGCGGCCGTAGCCGACCACGATGATGGCTTCGGGCCTGGTCCCTTCGAGTTGCGCTCGGAATTCCTGGTTGTTCTTGATCTTCTCCGGCTGGACCACCGGTATCCCAAGCGACTGTACCACCTGTTTTACAGGCGGTATGGCGAGTTCCTTGCCGCGTCCGCTGGGCCGGTCGGGCTGAGTGACCACCAGGTGGAGGTTGTGCCCGGCCTCGATCAGCTTCTTCAGCGTAGGGACGGCGAAATCAGGAGTGCCGCAGAAGACCAGGTCCACAGGGAATTGGTAATTTGTAATTTGTGATTTGTAAAGTTTGGTGGGATCGAAGATGCGGGCCACGCCGAGAGCTCGGACACTTTGCAAATTACAAATTACAAATCACCAATTACCAATCCTCACCATTCTCCCGCCTTGATTAGTTTACGGACTTTGCGCTTGATCAAATCTCGCTTGAGCGCGCTGATGTGGCTGATATAGAGCTTGCCCCTAAGGTGGTCGGTTTCGTGCGCGAGGGCGCGGGCCAGCAGTTCTTCGCCCGTGGTCTCGAAGTATTTGCCGCTCGCGTCCTGGGCGCGCACGGTGACCCGCAACGGCCGCGTGACCTCTTCCCGAAACTCGGGGAGACTGAGACACCCTTCGCTGCCTCGCTGCTTGCCTTCGTTGTGGACAATCTCCGGATTGATCAGCACCAGCTTCGCCTTGGGGTCTTCCTTGAAAGAGACGTCGATGACGGCGATACGCTTGGAGATGCCGATCTGTGGGGCAGCCAGCCCTATTCCACGCGCTGCGTACATGGATTCGAACATGTCCTCGATTAGCTTACGAAGGGTGTCGTCGAAGGTGGTGACAGTTTCCGCCGGTTTTTCCAGAACCGGATTGCCATACTTGACGATCGGGTAGATCAAGCTAGTTCTATTTTCTCGTTCACAATTTTTCGACGGGATATTCTAGTAGCCACAGAGGCACAGAGACACAGCGCTGCCAGAAATTCAACATCTCTGTGCCTCTGCCGCTCTGTGGCTAAAATCGCCTTAACTGTTCGCGATATCCGGCGACATTACGCACCGTTTCGCCCATCGAGTCGCCGCCGAATTTCTCCAGGGCACAAGCCGCAAGCGTCAGAGCCACCATGGCCTCGCCGCCGACCCCCGCCGCCGGCACCACGCACACATCCGACCGCTCATAGGCAGCTTTTACCGGTTCGCGCGTCTTAAAGTCCACTGACTCCAAGGGCCGCCGCAGCGTGGAAATCGGTTTCAAGTACCCGCGGACGAGAATGTCCTCGCCATTGGAGATGCCCCCTTCGATGCCACCGGCGTGATTGGTCCTGCGCGTAAATCCGGTGTAGCCGACGCGCCCGTCCCGTTGGGAGGGCTGCTGATATCCGATCGCGTCGTGGACGGCCGAACCGGGCGAGGCGGCAGCCCCTATGCCGGAGCCGATCTCGACCGCTTTCACCGCCTGCAGTGACATGACAGCGGCGGCCAGACGCGCGTCGAGGCGCTCGTCCCAGTTCCCATAGGTCCCCAGGCCGGGAGGAACGCCATGGGCCACCACTTCGAAGACTCCACCCACGGAATCCCCGGTCTTCAGCGCGTGGTCCACTTCCGCCTTCATGCGCGCTTCGGCTTCCGCGTCGGCGCAGTTGAGCAGCACTTCCTCGCGGCCATAAAGCTCACGGATGTTGTCCCAGGAGACCTCGGCATCGCGCACGGCGGCCCTGCCCACGGCAATCACGTGGCTGAGCACCTCAATGCCGAACTCCCGTAGCAGCAGCTTGGCAATAGCTCCCACGGCAACCCGCGCCGCGGATTCTCGCGCCGAGGCGCGCTCGAGCACGTATCGCGCTTCCCGGAAGTTGTATTTCAGCGCGCCGGCCAAATCGGCATGCCCGGGACGTGGCGCGCTTACTGCTTTGTGTTTTTCCGGATCACCCGCAGCGACGGGCAGGGCCTCCTGCCAATTTTTCCAGTCGCGGTTCTCGAGGGTAAGCGCGATGGGCGAGCCGATGGTCGCGCCGTGGCGCACCCCGGAGAGGATGTGTACCGTGTCGTGCTCGATCTTCATGCGGCCGCCACGGCCATATCCCTGCTGCCGTCGCCAAAGCTCGCGGTCGATAAAGTCGGTGTCAATCCGCAACCCGGCCGGGACGCCTGAGAGCACGGCCACCAATGCTTCCCCGTGCGACTCGCCCGCGGTGCAAAAACGCAACATGCTGCCGATTCTATCTGACCAGAGCGTTTCCGGGATTCCTGCGGATTCTGCCACGCCAAATAGGGGGAAGCGGGAAAGCCGTATATACTGAATTCTGCCTCAGGTCAATGATCTATTTGGATTAAAGTAAACTTTTCTTGCGGAATTGATGGACACTCTGGCCCTGAATCCATAAAATACTTTTAGTTGCAGAGTTGCGTGTTTACCTAAAAGTAATAATGGGTTTGCCTAGGATCCCGTCCGAACCCACTCCCTCTGGCCTAAGGAGAAGCCAAAAGTAGTGCCTGCAGTGTTACCACTTAAGGAAAGTTCCCGTGACCTTATCGTCGAAGTGGCTAAGGCCCTGGAACCTTACTTCCCGGACATCACCGCCGCCTGGCGAGAAAAGCTGACGGCCGAGCTGGGGCTCGACGGGCGCACACTAGGGGCCTTGGAGCGGCTGAACGTCTCCACCGGCTGCTCCTACTTCAATCATGGGAACCTTGCCGGGTTCTTTGAAAATCTCACGTACTTCGGGAATCGGCTGGCCAAGTTGCAGATTGACACGCGCGCAGTGGCGCGTTCTCTGGAACTGTACCAGGCGTTGTGTGAACCCTATTTGGGCAGTCTTTTCGGAGATCGCCTGACCGCATCTAAAGCGGCACTGGAAATGCTCGCCGCCGCGACCTTCCAAACTGTTTCCGGAGCCTATTTCGACGCCAAGACGAGCGAGTCGGCTGCGCTGCTCTCGGTGCTCGAGGCCGAGCTCTCTGCTCCCGACCTCTCGGCTTTGCTGCAACGAGTGCTGGAGATCACGATCACGACCTTTGGGGCCGCCAACGGGGTTGTGCTCCTGCGCGATCCCGATTCCGACCTGCTACGGGTGACCACTTCGGTCGGCCTGGAGGAACAGCCGGAGAATCTCACCATTCGCGTAGGCCAGGGCTTCTCTGGAGGCGTCGCCCTTACCGGTGAGCCTGACCTGGTGCTGGACGCCGCGCACGATGAGCGCATTTACAGCCCGGCGCTTCGCCGCACCGCCAGCTCCATCTGGGCTGTGCCCATGAAGACGGCGGAAGCGACCATCGGGGTGCTGATGATCGGATTTTCCAAGCCCTACGAGTGGCTGCCCACAGAACGCGAGCTGCTGCGGGCCATCGCCGACCGTTCCGCGCTGGCTATCGATCGTGCCAGGGTCAACGAAGCCTTGCGGGAACGGGAGGCTCGCATTGCCGAACTCTCGGCCCACTTGCTGCGTGTGCAGGAACAGGAGCGGCGGCGCATCAGCCGCGAGCTGCACGATGAGACCGGGCAGGAGCTGATGGTGATCCGTCTCTATCTGGGTATGCTGGAAAACACCGTGAAGGGTACCCCCCGCTTGAAGATCCGCGAGACACTGGACGTAGTGGACCGCACTATCGAGGGCATCCGGCGCATTATCGCCCGCCTGTCGCCGGTATTGCTGCAGGAACTCGGGTTAGTTGCGGCCATTCGCAAGGCAGCCAAAGACCTTGCTCGCGACACCGGCATAAAGGCGCGGGTGGCGGTGCCGGGCAGCATCGGCCGATTGTCGCCGGAAGTCGAGGCCGCCGTTTATCGCGTGGTACAAGAGGCGCTGCACAATGTCGCCAAGCACGCCCACGCGCATGCCGTCACCGTCGAGATGTCACAACGCAACGGCGAGCTGCACCTGCTTGTCGAGGACGACGGAATCGGCATCCAAGCTAAAGCCGGCAGTTCCCGCGGCCGCTCTTTCGGATTGGCAGGTATCAGGGAGCGCATCGGGATGTTGGGTGGCCGGGTGCGGATCAGTTCCGGCCGCGGCAAAGGCGCGCGAATTGAAGTCACTGTTCCTGCCGGGCACGCCAACGGCCACGGATTGGCCCTGGCGGCCGCGGCTCAACAAGGTGGATGGAATGCCCAAGATTAAATGCCTGCTGGTCGACGATCACACTCTGTTCCGTCAGGGGGTACGGCGGCTACTGGAAAGCGAATCCGATTTCGAAGTACTTGGTGAATCTGGCGATGCCGGCGATGCCGTGGAAAAGGCGCGCGAGCTGCGTCCGGACGTGGTGCTGATGGACATAGGCATGCCCGGGCTGTCATCGTTCGAGGCGGCGCGCCACATCCGCAAGAATCGTCCCGAAACCAAGGTCCTTTTCCTCACCATGTACGAGGATGAGGACTACCTCGTGCAGTCGCTGGAAGTGGGCGCCGCCGGCTACGTACTTAAGGACACGCCGGCGCCCCAGTTGGTCACTGCCGTGCGCGACGTCAACAAAGGCGGCAAATACCTCAGCTCCCAGGTGCTGGGAAAACTGGTGGAAGACTTCCGGGCGCGGGTGCGCGACCAGAAGATGCGTCCGCGGATCTCGACCCTCACCCCACGCGAGCGCGAAATCCTCAAGCTGCTGGCAGAGGGCAATTCCGTCAAGGAAATCGCAGTCGCCTTGGGGTTGAGTGTGAAGACCGTGGAGGCGCACAAGTTCAACCTGATGCGCAAGCTCGACATCCATAACAAGGCGCAGCTCGTCACCTACGCCATCCAGAAGAAGATTATTAAGATCCCGGTGAATCAGTAGGCGGGAAATTCGCAAATAATTCTGTCCGGGAGCGGACTCACCTGAGCAAAAACCTGCTCGGGTCGGGCACTCCGGTAATTCAGAAATGCGCTCTTAGCGGCGCAGCAGGGCGTCTTTGGCGATTTGTGGCAGCTGCACCGCTACAAATTGGTCGGCTGGATAGAGGTAGTCCTCGCCCGATTCATCTATTATGCGCAACAGCTCTAGCCCCTTTGCGGGCGTCTCGCGGGTTCCGAGATAAACCTTGCCAACCTCCAAGCTGGCGGGATTCCCGTCGTTATTGATGCACAAAAAGAACTTCATTCCATCAGGCTTCAGAGGACGCGGAGCACGCGTTTGACTTTGTAGTCCTTTCTGCCGATGCCGTGCGCTTCGTACCAATGAAGTTCTGCGACGCATATCGTTCCGCCCGCGTACTGAATGGTTCCTTTCAATTTGCCCCAATGGCCACGCCCATAGGCCTTTCGGAGCCGGGCCCGATCCCGTATGCCCACCCCGCGCGCGATCGTTTCGATACTGCTGACCTCGCCTACTATGCTGAAGTGCATGGTCGCGGCGACCGGGCAACAGCTCTTGCGGACTCCGACTAGATTCTACAGCGGGTGCGTGGCCCGGCCTAAAACTTTGCAGCAGAAGGTCAATGAGGAATCATGACAGTAGACGAATAAAGGGTGTAAGACTTCATTTATAGCCGCGGCGCAACCGTTCCGGTCCAGAAACGCATAATGCAACGTCTCAACATGTGCGAAAATGTGTTTATGACGAACACGCGTACTGCGACCTTTAGCGTCAGACTGAGGCCCGTAACCAAGCGGCGCCTGGCCAAGCTTGCCAGAGAATCTGGCCGTAGTGCGAATTTCCTCATCTCCGATGCTGTCGAGACCTACATTGCCGACCAGGAAAGAATGCGAGCAGAAATTCGCCAAGCCGATCGTCAAGTTAAGGCCGGACATTATATTAGGCACGAGGACATGAAGGCTTGGCTGCTTTCCTGGGGCACAGACCACGAATTGCCGCCCCCCAAATGCGTCTGTGGCAAGCATCACGACGATGAGGCGCTGTGCCCTTAGACCCGAGGCGGCCGGAGAGGCCGCACGGGCCATTCGAGATCGTCTGGTCCCCTTTGGCGCGAAGGCGGCTGCGGGAGATTCGTGCCTACATCGCTCGCGATAAGCCTGAGGCTGCCGAAAGGCTGGCCACGCGCATTGTCCTGCTTGTCGAGACGCTCAGGCGGCATCCCTTTCTGGGCCGCAGCGGTTCGCAAGCGGAGACTCGCGAACTGGTGATCGGGGGTACTACCTACATTGTCATCTATCGTGTACGAGGCAAGCGGGTCACCGTCAGCACCATCTGGCACGGAGCCCAGCGGCACGAGAAACGGCGTTGAAACTTTCCTGCTATCAGCAGCCCTGAGACTTCAGCTCCTTGGATTTCGCTTCTACGCCATCCACGAGCTTTTGCTTGTGTGCCAATAACTTCCTCGCGATCGCAGGATCGCTGAGCGCCAGAATCTGCGCGGCCAGAATGCCGGCATTGGTCGCACCCGCTTTGCCGATGGCGAGCGTAGCCACAGGAATGCCGGCGGGCATCTGCACCGTGGCCAGCAGGGCGTCGAGTCCCTGTAGCGAGGATGAAGGCATAGGCACGCCGATCACTGGCAGCGTCGTTTCGGCGGCGATTACCCCGGCCAGATGGGCGGCGCCGCCTGCGCCCGCAATGATGACTTTGATGCCGCGGGCAGCCGCGTTCTGGGCGAATTCGCTGGTGCGCGCCGGTGAGCGGTGGGCCGAGGTGATGTCCATCTCGTAGGTGATGCCAAACTCGTCGAGCGCCTTGGCGGCCTCGCGCATGACTTCCAGATCGGAATCGGAACCCATGACGATAGCGACCTGCGGTTGCTTGCCCATACCCGGTTCTCAGCGCGCCGGACTGGACCTCAGCGCCCGCGCGGCAATGTCCTTTCGGTAGTGCATGCCTTCAAAGTGAATGCGCGCGACGCCCGCGTAGGCGCGCTCGACGGCCTGAGCCAGATCGGCACCGCGCGCCGTGACCCCCAGCACGCGTCCCCCCGCCGTATAGAAGCCATCATCACGCCGCAGCGTTCCGGCGTGGAAGACTTTCACCCCTTCGAGACTGTTCGCCTCCTCGATGCCGGCGATCTTCTTTCCTGTTTCGCAAGGTCCAGGATAGCCAGCCGAAGCCAGCACCACACAGACCGCCGCATCGCGCGACCACTTCAGATCGCCCTCGCTGACGCGTCCTTCGATGGATGCAATGCAGGCCCCTAACACGTCGCTCTCCATGCGCATGAGCACCGGCTGCGTTTCGGGATCGCCAAAACGGCAGTTGAACTCCAGCACCTGGGGGCCGCGCGCGGTCATCATCAGCCCGCAGTAAAGAATGCCCTTGTAAGCGGAGTCTTCCGCTTTCATGCCGGCGATAGCCGGGCGCGCGATGTGCGTCAACAGCCACTCCTGCATCTCGTGAGCGACCAGCCCGTCAGCGGAATACGAACCCATGCCCCCGGTGTTGGGACCGGTGTCGCCATCGCCCACGCGCTTGTAGTCTTGCGCCGCCACCAGCGGAGCCAGGCGCTCGCCATCGCTCAACACCATGAAGGAAAGCTCCTCGCCCTCAAGAAATTCTTCCAGCACAAGGCGCTTTCCGGCGCCATCGAGAATTTTGCCACTCAGCATTTCGCCTGCGACACCTCCAGCCTCGTCCTTGCTCTTGCAGATGACAACTCCCTTCCCGGCAGCCAATCCGTCGGCCTTCACCACGATCGGTGGGGAAAAGTGCGGCAGCGCATCTCGCAAATCGACCTGCGAGGAACAGACCGCGTATTTGGCGGTGGGAATGTTGTGGCGCTGCATGAACTCCTTGGCGAAGGCCTTACTTGACTCGAGGCGCGCCGCCGCGGCGGTTGGTCCGAAAATGCGCAAGCCGCGCCGGCTGAACTCGTCCACCACACCCAGGTTGAGGGGCAATTCCGGTCCGACGACGGTCAGGTCCGGCTGGATGCGAGCCGCAGTGGTCAGCAGGTGGTCCAAGTTCTTCAGGTCGCCAGGGAGGCATTCCGCGTCAGCCGCAATGCCGCCATTGCCTGGCACGCAATATACCTTCTCGACACGCGGAGATTGGCGCAGTTTCCACACTAGCGCGTGCTCGCGTCCCCCGCTTCCCAGGACTAGAACTTTCATACGCAGAACAGCAAAAGGTTAGGTGGAGCAGGCGATGGTGTCAAACTAAGGAGTGTTTGATTCGCCTGAAAATCGGCCTTTGAGACCCAGGCGCCTGGGGTTACGATTTTCCCCGTTTCCAGTACAGATACCCCGGCACGGCGATGAGCATGATGAGCGCGCCCGCTAGGGCCTCCTTGGGTCGCTCATAC
>DASQXC010000381.1:0-4059 GCA_035639935.1 Terriglobales bacterium | reverse complement strand
GGTGGGCGGATTGCAAACTTACTTCGTTCGAGGTTTTATTTTCCTCGTTATTCTCTGCGGCGTCTGCATTGAAGTTCTTTGTTTAATCGCTGGTGCCCGCGCTCGCCAATTGCGGAGTCTGAGGGAGACGGAATACGTCGGAAGTGACCTGCTGGCGCACGTTCTGCCAGATGCTCTCGGGCAGCCGCAAGAAGATTTCGACCACAAGCGGGTCGAATTGCCTTCCTGACCAGGCTCTGATCTCTTCCCGCGCGATATGGTAAGGCCGGGCGGAGCGGTAGGGACGGTCGGAGGTTATGGCGTCCAGAGTGTCGGCAACCGCGAAGATCCTGGCACCCAGCGGGATTTCCTCGCCCTTGAGTCCGCGCGGGTAGCCGGTTCCGTCCCAGCGCTCCTGGTGGGAGTAGACGATCTCAGCGGCGTCTTTCAGGAAGGGGATTTTGCGCACTATCTGATATCCCAGCTCGCAGTGCTTGCGCATCTCCTCGATCTCTTCCGCGTCGAGCGGGCCAGGTTTCCGCAGTACCGAATCGCGGATGGCCATCTTGCCGATATCGTGCAGGAAGGCGCCGTGCGCGATGGCCTCGACTTCTTCATCAGGCAGCCCCATGGCTCTGGCGATGGCGATGGTGAATGCGGTGACCCGCTTGGAGTGGCCTTCCGTCTCGGCGTCCTTGAGATCGAGCGCGTCCCCGAGCGCTTCCAGCATCATGTCATGCGACCTTCGCAACTCAGCATTGGCGCGCTGCAAGTCGAGATTCATGCGCCGCAGTTGCGCGGTTTGCTCGGCCACTCGCGACTCCAGGTGCAACAACAACTCGCGGTTCTGCAATTCAAGACGCCGGGTATTGAGCGCTCGGCTTACCGTCAGCAGCAACTGGTCGCGCTCGAAAGGCTTAAGCAGGTAGTCCTCAGCCCCGTTCCGGATGGACTCCAGTGCCTCGGAAATGTCGTTGACGGCAGTGACCATGATCACCGGCATGTCGGGGCACTTTTCCTTGGCTTTCCCTAAAAGCGCGCTGCCTGGCATCTCCGCCATCATCATGTCCGACAGCATCAACTCGAAGTTCTCGCCGGAATCCAACAGCTTGAGGGCTTCCGGTCCGGAAGCCACCGCAGTACAGTGATATCCCGCCGATTTCAACATCTTGCATACCAGATCGCGGATAAATTCCTCGTCATCCACGATCAGAATGCGTTCCTGCATCGCCGGATCCCGCATTTCGGGCTCATTGTACAGCGGTTTACCTTTGAGGCATCCCCAAAACTGCCGTGCTCAGAAGGTGAGGCATTCCGTGCTATACAACGTCTAAAGATGATTGCGCGCTCGCTCGTCGACAATTATTGGTCTTTTCATCCCGCTGACATCTATGTTGCCACTGCTGCGCTTGCTGTGATATTGGCGGCAAGCCTGCTCCTCTACCGGCGCCTGCGCCTCAAGTATCTTCTCGCCGCCGAGGACCGTTACCGTCTGTTCTTCGAGCGCGTGCAGGAGGGTGCCTTCGTCTCCACTCCCCAGGGCAAACTGTTGGACTGCAACCAGGCGCTGGTTCGCATGCTGGGCTACTCCAGCCGCGAAGAGCTGCTGGCGGTGGACATTGCGCGCCAACTTTACCTCTCATCCCAGGAACGCGCGTATGCTCTCCACCTCATTGAAGAACAGGGTTATATCCGCAACTTTGAGGTCACGCTGCGGCGCAAGGACGGCACCCCGGTCCACGTGCAGGAAAGCAGCTTTGCCATCCGCGATCGAACCGGCAGGGTGGTGCGCTATCAAGGTTTCCTACTGGACATCAGCGATAAGAAGCGCGCCGAGGAGGATATGCGGCGGCGAAACCGCGAACTGTTCGTCTTGAACTCCATCGCCATGATCGCCAACCAATCCCTGGACCTGGATGAGATACTGCCTCTCACGCTGAACCAGGTAGTGGAATTGTTTCAGGCCGACACCGGGGCGGTGTATCTGTGGGATGAGAAACGCCGCACAGCGCAGCGCCGCGCCGCCTGTGGACACGCAAGCCAAGAGCCGCTGCTGGAGTTCCAAGTCTCGAAAGCCTTTTGTCAGCGCCTGTCGCAGCCACGGCGGCCGCTTATCACTCCTCAAGATCTGCCATCTCTGCCGGAGTCAGTTTCCGAATTTGTGCGCCTCGAGGGGCTCAAGTCCTGGATCTGGGTGCTGCTCTGGACCCAAGATCGTGTGGTCGGCATCCTCAGCATCAACAGCCGTACCCCACGCGAATTCACTGCCAGTGACGAGAATCTGATGATCGCCATTGGCCGCCAGCTCGCCAATACCATCGAGAAACTAAATCTGTACGAGCAGACTCGCCGCGCCTACGACGACCTGAGTCGAGCCCAGGAGCAGTTGTTGCAGAGCGAGAAGATGTCGGCGCTCGGGCAGATGATCTCCGGTGTGGCACACGAGCTCAACAATCCGCTCACTGCCATTCTGGGATATGCGCAATTGCTCGAAGACGAGCCGCTCGAACCGCGCCACCGCGAATACCTGGACACCATCTTCAAGCAGGCACAGCGCACCCACCGAATCGTTCAAAACCTGCTTTCCTTCGCGCGACAACGCAGGCCTCACAAGCAGCGCCTCGATCTGCAACGCGTGCTTGAGGACACTCTGGCTTTGCGCGATCACGACCTGAAGGCGAACAACGTCACCGTCGAGCAGGAGATCGAACCCGGCTTGCCCCAGGTGATCGGTGACCCACACCAGCTCGAGCAAGTCTTCCTTAATATCGTCAACAACGCTTTGGATTCCATCTCAGAGGTAGCATGCAGCGGCCGGCTGCGCCTGCGTGGCTTCCTAGAAAACAATCAAGTCTGTATCGAGTTTCACGACAGCGGTCCCGGTATAGGCGATCCCAAACGTATCTTCGATCCGTTCTACACCACCAAGCCAGTAGGCAAGGGCACCGGCCTGGGGCTAAGCATCTGCTACGGCATCGTAAAGGCGCATGGTGGCGAGATTCTGGCCCGCAACCATCCGCAAGGTGGCGCTGTCATCGAGGTTCGCTTACCGGTCGCTGGCCAAACTTCAGAAAAACTCGCCTTGGTGTCGCGGGCGCCCTCTTCCGCAGTGCGTTTGCGGGGGCGGGTTCTGCTGGTGGATGATGAGGAAGCCGTTCTCGAGCTCGAACGCGAAGCTCTAGCCTATACTGGCGCCGAGGTTGTGGCGGTCTCCAGCGTTGCGGATGCTATCGCTCGGCTTGAATCAGAAAGCTTCGACGCCGTCATTGCCGATGCTGGTATTGCCGGTGCGTGGAGCGCCACCGACCTGCATCGCTGGATCACCATCCATCGCCCTGGGCTAGAGAAGCACTTCGCGTTATCTACGGCAAGCCCCGGGGATCCCCAACTTCGACTCTTAGTCGAACAAACCCGGACCTTATGCATCTCCAAGCCCTTCACTATTCCGGAATTCCTCGACTTGGTACGCCGCGCCTTGAGCCGGCCCGCCGAGGTCGGAGCTGTGCGCCCTGCACTTTTTACCTAGTCCTTGGGAAACAGTAGGCATCAATGTTCCATTTAGAGGTATAGCCATACTACAGCACCTGTCGCGCTCGCCGTCCCGAGACGCTGCCGACATTCTCATCGAAGCAGTATATCTCGATTACTCGTTACCATTTGTGACACGACAGCGCCTTTCGTGCCCCTTCCTGTGCTTTTGGGCAGCAGGATTGCAGCCAACGTGTTCTGAAAGTACGCTTTGGTCCGGCATCAGGGCCGGAGGTACAGCCCTCCCAAATGGCATCCCTCTTGGGAGCGAAACTCTTATCGGCACTCAGGGTTTAAAAAACGAGGGTTCAATCGTTGGATGTGGAAATGGTCTTCCGACTTTGGCCCCCGGCGGTTTGCGGTGGGGTTTTGCAAGCGCGAAGGCAGAGTGTCACGAATGGTTTCTCAAGTGCAGAGAATTCATCTGCGGCACACGGAGAGGCAGAACGTGGGCCAAATACAGCAGGGCTAACGAAGGAGGCGATATGGCAGCCGGCATTCGAGAAGCAAAGCTGAGCGGGTTTCCCGCGTATATTTCCAAGTCCAAGCCGG
>DASQXC010000380.1:0-8762 GCA_035639935.1 Terriglobales bacterium | reverse complement strand
CCGCGACGGATGTCTGCCATAGAGTAGTCCTCAGTCGCCGGTCGCCAGTTATGGCGACTGGTGACTGACTACTGGCTACTGCTACTGCGGTGATACGGATGACCCTTTACGATTGTAAATCCGCGATACAGTTGTTCGAGCAGAACCACCCGTGCGAGTTCGTGCGCCAAGGTCATCTTGCCGAGAGAGAGGATCAGGTTGGCGGAGTGGCGCGCCTGCTGTGTGAAGCCGTCCGCCGGCCCGACCGCGAAAATCAGCGACTGCGTTCCGCGCAGTTGATGCGCATCCAGCATCTCCGCCAGTTCTTCGGAGGTAAGCTGGCGTCCGCGCTGGTCGAGCAGAACCAGCGTGGGCGGCAGCTTGGAAGAGTTCACCATCTTGAGCAGGGCTTCCTCGCTCGGCAGTTCCATACCTTCAATGTCGCTGTGGTGGGAGAGCCGGTCAAGATATTCCTCAGTCAGCGCCTTTATAGCGGCCGATTTCGTCTTGCTGATCCAGGCGACTTTCAGTTTCACGAATGAGATTTAACCACACGAAGGACACAAACAAAGGCCGGATTTTCGCGGAGAATCACGGATCATTTCTTTTCTGGTCCGTTCTTATCGGTGTAATCCGTGGCCGGTTTTTATCCCAGTCCGTAGCGCTTGCGCTTTTCCAGCAGCGTCTTGCGGCTGATGCCCAGGATGGCGGCGGCCTGGGTCTTCTTGCCCCGTGTGTATTCCAGGATCTCGGCAATGTACTCGCGCTCCAGCTCTTCGAGCGACTTCCGGTGCCCATTCGAGATGGGCGTCAGTGCGCGTACCTGCGCTGGCAGGTCTTGCAGCATGAGTTCGGGCGTGACTCCACGCATCACCGCTTGCTCGATCGTGCTTCTTAGATCGCGCACGTTCCCGGGAAAGCTGTAGCGCTCCAGCGCGGCCAGCGCTTCAGCAGAGAACGAAAGCTGGGGCCTGCGGTGAACTTCCGCGAGTTGCTGCAGGAAATGCAACGCGAGCGGCCGGATGTCGCGCGCACGCTCGCGTAGCGCGGGAACCGTAAGGGAGATCACGTTCAGCCGGTAATAGAGGTCTTCGCGAAAGCTGCGTCGCGCCCGCGCCCGTTCCAGATCGGCGGCGGTCAGGGCGATGATGCGCGCGTCCACTTCGATAGTGCGGCTGCCGCCCACGCGCTGTAAGCGCTTTTCCTCAATCACCTGAAGCAGCTTGGCCTGCGTGGGCATGGAAAGGGCCGCTACCTCGTCCAGCACGAACGTACCCCTCCCGGCCATCTCCAGTCGCCCACGCTTGCCCTGAAGTGCGCGCGGGAATGCGCCACGTTCGTATCCGAACAATTCTCCCTCGACCAGCGCCGGCGGAAGGCTGACGCACTCGAATCTCACCAGCGGCTCGTCAGCATGAGGCCCGAGATAATGAAGAATCGTTGCCAGCAAGTCTTTGCCCACGCCACTCTCGCCGCGGATGAGCACGGTGGAGGCGGAGCCCGCCACCTTGGTCGCTCGCTCCAGCAGTTCCAGCGATTTGGGATCAGACGCAATCCACCGGGAAAGCACGGATCCTGGGTCGGCGGCAGCGCCATGCGCAGGCCGGGCAGTAGAGTTCCCTAGCCCTTGGTGCGCCTGCGGGTTCGCCGACGGGAGGGGGGGCCCGGCGGTCCCGCTGTTGGCTGGCTGGGGTGCAAGCGCGGTCGGCTCGTCCGTTTCCGCGCCAGCTTCAGGTCCGAGGGATGCAGTCGTGTCGCAGATTTCCAAAGCCGCTCCAGGTCGTAGTACTTTCTTGCCTTGTCCGAGAACACGTGGACCACAAAATCCACGTAGTCGAGCAGTACCCACTCGGCTTGGCTGTACCCTTCGACATGAGCGGGGTGCAGCCCCATGCGCGCGAGTCTCTGCTCTACCTCATCCGAGATGGCTTGGATTTGGCGCGGGTTGCTACCGCTGGCGATGACAAAATAATCGGTGAAGGAGGGGGATTCCTTGTCCATCTCCAGGATAGTGACGTTTTCCGCCTTCTTCGCCTGGGCGGCGCTGATTGCCTCCGCTACCCGCTGCCGCAGCTCGCTGGACCTCATTTGAAGGGCCGCCCATCGTGCCGGCCCGGCTCCCCAAGTTTAACTTAAATATCCGACAGAACCCGCACACTGGGCAACCAGCTGGGCTTGCCGATTTCAACGGCAGGGCCGTGTACCAAGCTGATTACTGGCAAACTTTTACTCTCCAGATAGGAACTTCTTACCAGCGGACATGTACCTCGGACCACCCATATCTGATTTAAGTACCTGTTCTAAAACAACTTATAAAATCGAGGCCTAACGGTAGGAGGCGTGCTCCGGCTGGAGTGCTCCCAGTCTGCACCAGCAACGTTCGGTTACCCCATTCAGGAGACGAGGGAATGAGCCCACACGAAATGCAGGTTTCGTTCAAGGAGTGGCTTCCTAGCAATAGGCACTCCCAAGCCAATGCCGAGCCGTTGCCGCACGGGTGCCTGCGGCCGCTGAAGGTCCATAGCCCGCGCCGCACCTTCGCCCGTATCGAGGCGGAATTGCGCAAGGGCCGCATCGTAAGCACATTTGCCAATATGACTCTACTCGTGCTCGGCCCGCATCACGACTCTCCCCATGTTCACAGCTTCGATGAAGACATGAAGCATTACACCCGTCGCATCGCCTGAAGCGCACCAGATTTTCGTAGTAGACGCAGCATGCTGCGTCTCTACGTGTTTTTGCTCCATGCTCCCTGTTCCCTTGTTCCTGCCTTGTACAACCCCATCTTCCGGATGTACTCGGCCACCAGCGGGTCAACGAAACGTGCCAGGGTTTTGCCGCTGGCCGCCGCACGGCGGACTTCGGTAGCCGATACCGGCGACTTCACATCTTCGAGGATATGAATCACAGTGCTGGCGAGCACCAGTATCCCTTTGGCGGGTGATTTCTTGAATGCCTTCAACACCGCCGGTGCCGGGCGCAGCGGCTGCGGCAACGCGTCACCCACATCGGCCATGGAGAATCCCGGCCGGCTTGCCACGATGAAGTTGATCTCGCGCAGCAGGTCTTCCGAGCGATGCCAGCTTGCCACTTGCACGAAAGCGTCAATCCCGATGAGGAAGAACAGGTGGTCGCTCTGGCGGAGGCCCCGTTTGAACTTGCGTACCGTATCAATGGTGAAGCTGAGGTGGTTCTGCTCTGCCGGTGCCTCCGCCAGCGAGGGCAGGAATCTCTTATCCCCCACCGTGGCCAGCGCCAGCATGGCATATCGGTGATAAAACGCGGTAATGCGCTCGTCCTGGCGGTGCGGCGGCATGTTGGCAGGAATGAAATAGATTTTCCCCAGTTGGAAACGCTCGGCCGCAGCCCGCGCCACCGCCAGATGGCCCTTGTGGACCGGGTCGAATGTGCCGCCGAACAAGCCGATGTTCATGCGCGAGGATTATCGCAGAGACCCAGTCATCAGTCGCCAGGCACCGGTTGCCAGAGATGGTGCTGGCTACTGGCGACTTGCGACTATCCAGGTTTGACCCTTCCTTGCTACAGCCGCTACAATCCAAGTTTGCCTGTCGCGGCGATTCCAACAGGCAGGTACATGGTTAAAACGGGGAGGAAAGGCATGTACGCGGTCATCCGTGCTGGAGGAAAACAGTATCGCGTCGTTCCGGGAGACGTGATTCGTGTGGAGAAAACCGCCGCGCAGGACGGCCGTGTCGAGTTCTCGGAGGTCCTGGCCATCAGTGCGGGCGAGGGCCAGATCAGCCGGCCCGGCGAAGCGCGCGTGGTCGGTCAAGTGGTCGAACAGGGCCGTGGGGACAAGGTCCTCGTCTTCCACTACAAACGTAAGAAGCAGTACAAAAAGCTGCGCGGGCACCGGCAGCCGTTCACCGCAGTACGGATAACTGAGATTGCGTACGATGGCCAGCGCTTTACCGCGCCCGAAATGGGCGAGGCAGGAAAAGAACCCAAGGCTGCGCGCCCGAAACCGGTCGCAGCCGAGGCCGCGGAAGTTGAAACCGAGGCAGGTCCGCGCAAAGCAGCAGCGCACAAGAAATCCGCGCCCAAGAAGGCGGCAAGAAAAGCCGCGCCCAGAAAGAAGCCCAAGAAATAGCGCCGGCTCTTGCCGGTACTGTCATTCCTGGGCGGCTTGAGGCCCAAGGGATATTGGTTTTCAACTGACAACTAACTACTGATTACAGACAACTGGATTATCTATGGCACACAAAAAAGGACTAGGCAGTTCACGCAACGGTCGCGATTCCAACTCGCAGCGGCTGGGAGTAAAAGCATTCGGCGGGCAGCTCGTGCCGGGCGGCACCATCATCGTGCGCCAGCGCGGTACCCGCATCAAGCCTGGCCTTAACGTTGGGCGCGGCAAGGACGACACCCTGTTTGCCAAGGTCACGGGGGTCATCAAATTCGTTGACAAAGGGAGTATGGGTCGGTTCGTGCTCGTAGAGCCGGTGGCGAAGGCCTAACTTCCAGACTTTTACAGCCTTTTCAAAGCTTGCAGCCCCTGGATTCCACCCTGATCTGCCGCTCTGCTGCCGACCTGCTCCCGCAACTTGAAGCGCTGGATTTTCCCGGTTGCGGTCTTGGGCAGTTCGGGAACGAACTCTATCCAGCGTGGCTTCTTAAACGGCGCCAGCTTGATCGCCACGAAATCCTGCAGTTCCCGGGCGGTTTTTTCGTCGCCGCTGGCATTGGGTTCGAGAACGACGAACGCCATGGGCTTGATCAGACGCTCCGCGTCCTCCCGCCCAATCACTGCTGCCTCGCGAACCGCCGCATGGCTCACCAGCGTTGCCTCGATCTCTACCGGGCTCACCCACTGTCCCGACACCTTCAGCATGTCATCAGTACGGCCCGCGTACCAGAAGTATCCGTACGCGTCCTGGTAGTACTTGTCGCCGGTGCGGATCCAGTGGCCCTCGATCGTCTGCTTTGTTTTTTCGTGTTTGTTCCAGTAGTAGGCGCAGGTGCTGTCGCCGCGCACCATCAGGCTGCCTGTCTCGCCGGGTGGAACTGGCCGATTGTTCTCATCGACTATGCGGGCTTCATATCCCGGGACAACCTGGCCGCTCGAACCCGGCCGCGCCGCCCCGCGTCGGTTCGAAATCACGATGTGTAGCAACTCCGTGGACCCGAGGCCATCTAAGATCTCGACCCCAAAGCGCCGTTTGAAACGTTCAAAGACCGCCGGCGGCAGTGCTTCGCCGGCCGACACTGCATTGCGGATCGAGGAGAGATCGAAATCCGCCGTCCCCCGATCGCAATGGTGGGCCAGCAGTGCGACATAGTTGGTCGGAACCGAATAGAAGAGCGTCGGCCGGTAGCGCTCGATCACGGTATAAACGTTCGGCGGCGTGGGAGGGCCCGGCCACAGAATAGCGGTCGCGCCTGCCGAAAACGGCACGTATAGCGCGTTTCCCAAGCCGTAAGCGAAGAATAGTTTGGCCACGCTGAAGCAGCGGTCGGCGGCTGTGATGCCGAGAATCCCCTGTCCATAGAGTTCGCATGCAACCACCATATCGTGCTGCAGGTGCACGCAGCCTTTGGGAAAACCGGTGCTCCCCGAGGAATACAGCCAGAAGGCGGCGTCGTCCGGGCTGGTGGGTTCGGGTACAAGCTCCGGGCTGGCCTTGGCCATCAGGGCAGTGAATGAATGCGTGCCGGGGGGCGCGTTGCCGACCACGACGATATCGCGCAGATAGCGCAGCCGCTCGCGAGGAATTGCTTGCACTTGAGGCAGAAGCGCCTCGCTCACGATCACTACGCGCGCCCGCGAGTCGTCCAGCAGGTATTCGTATTCGGGCGGCTTGAGCATTGTGTTGACCGGCACCGCGACGATACCGGCCTTGATGGCGCCCAGAAAACTGTAGGCAAATTCCGGGGTGTCCAGCAGGATGAGCAGCACGCGTTCTTCGATACGCACATCCAAGGAACGCAATGCGTTTCCCAGCCGATTGACCCGTTCCGATAACTGGCGGTAGGTAACGCACTCGTCCCCGCATTCGATAGCGACGTTATCGCCGCGTCCCTCTTCCAGGTTGCGGTCCACCAGCCATGCGGCTACGTTGAATGGCTCGGGAAGCACCATTGTCTGCTCTCGTCGTCGGATCCACGCGACCGTTGATGTCCGGGGTGGAATTTTCTCACATGCGGCGGATCCAAGAGGCATAGTCTGAGGAACCAGAAGAGTAACGGCTTGCGTCAACCGTGCAAAAAAGCAGTGTAGAATTCGAGGTACTCCCCTTACAAAATGCCATCAGAATCACAGAGGGCGTGAAAACGCTCTTCTCTGTGCCTCTGTGGCAAAGAACTCCTTTGGCGATAAAAGAGTCCTGATGCCGGGGCCGAAAAAGCTTTGAAAAAACCGTCGAAAGGCACTAGCCCCCGACCTCAAGGTGGAGGGTCTGCCAGGATGGATGAGCACGAACAGGCCGCGCCACTTCCATCCCAGGATTCTTCTGCCCAGGAGCAGGACTCAACTGGTGGATTGTCCAGGAAGTTAGCCAAAGCCTATATCGCTCTTCCGCCTGAGCAGCGCACAGCCAAGCGCCGCGATGAAGATGGAAACATCTCCAACGCCGAATTAGAGGACGCTTTTTCCCAAATGGTGCAGAGCTATGAGCCGGCGTTGCCGGAGGAACGCCAGCGTGAGGCTGCCCTTCTCCAAAGGAAACTGGACAGGCAACTACAAGAAATTGCAGTACCCGATGACCCGGGCCAGGCGGCCAGACCGGTAGAAACCGGGCCCGCCAGCCAACTACGAACTCCCGACGCGCCAGCAATCGCGAGTTCTCCCCAGGAGGCCCAGGTTGCCCCAACGCTCCCAGCCATGCCGGAGGGAGTACTGCATCGCCAAGCGGCCGGACTCAGAACGGCCCTGGGCTGGAAAGTGGCTTGTTTGGCGCTGCTTTGTCTCGTATTGGGCATGATAGTGGGCCAGCGACGGCGCCAATCGTTGCCGATGAGTTATACATCGACTCCAGTGCCGCCGACCAACGCTCCAGCCCTGACCCCGACCCAGTCCGCTCCCTCAGCCGCCATCGCGCAGCCAGATCCGAAGCCCGCCGAACGTGTGCCACCGATGGACGCTCCGCCCCCGACCCAGTCCGCCCAGCCAGCAGCCGTATCGGAACCAGATCCGAAACCCGCTGAACCTCGGATTCCAACAAGCCCGACATCCGATATCACGCCCAAACTTCCGGGGCGAAAATCAAGTTCCCTATCGTCCAGTAATGCGGCGAGCAACGTAGTCTCCACTCAAACCCCGCGGACAGCGCCAGCCACCGTAGGAAAACGTGAAATGCCGGAAACGGCTCCGCTTACGCCCTCGCTCCCCGCACCAATGGACCTTCCAACAATCATCAAGCCGCCCAGTGCCGCTCCTGCTCTGGCGCGTACGCAACCGGCCCCACCGCGCGAATCGAACCCGCCCAGGATTTCCCAAGTGGCCGCAGGGGAGCCAACTTATAAGGTGGCCCCGCTGTATCCGCAGGCAGCCCGCAATGCCCGTATCGAAGGCTCGGTGGTGATGCACGCCATCATCGATATCGACGGCAGCATCCAACAGCTCCGCATTACTAGCGGGGATCCGTCATTCGCAGCCTCAGCGATGGATGCGGTGAAGAAGTGGCGCTATCGCCCCTATTTGCTCGACGGCAAGCCGGTGGAAGTGGAAACCAACATTATTGTGAATTTCAAAGGGGATAACCCGCAGTGATCCTCAACTTCGCAGCGAAAGCTCCACGTTAAGCCGCTCGCTGCGTTCTATTTGCGGGGTCTTCCGGGAACTTCAGTTTCGTGTAGGTGGTATTGCGTTCGGCGGGGATTCGCCCCAATTCACGGATGCGTTCCTGGAATTCATTCGGACTCAGATACTGTCCGGCGGTGGCTCCCGCCAGCCGCGAGATGTTTTCTTCCATTAGAGTGCCGCCGTAGTCGTTTGCGCCTGCACGCAGACAGAGCTGCGCCACCTTGCGGTCCAGCTTCACCCACGAAACCTGCACATTGCGGATCGAACCTGCCAGCAGCAGACGCGCCAAGGCATGGATTTTCAGGTGTTCTTCGATTGTTGGCCCAGGACGCGCGATGCCCTGCCGATAGAGCAGGGTGTTCTGGTGCACGAATCCCAGAGGCACGAACTCGGTAAATCCGCCAGTTTCGTCTTGGATCTCACGTAACAAACGCAACTGCGCCAGCCAGTGGTCCGGCGTCTCGATGTGGCCGTACATCAGGGTGGATGTGGTTGGGATGCCGCAGCGGTGCGCGGTAGTGATCACGTCGCGCCATTGCTCCGTCCGAAGCTTGTTGCGGGAGAGGATGAAACGCACATCATCGTCCAAAATCTCGGCGGCGGTACCGGGCAGGGTGTCCAGGCCGGCATCTTTGAGCATAAGCAGGTAATCGCGCAGCGACATGCCGGTCAGATCAACGCCATAGACGATCTCCATGGGCGAAAAAGCGTGGGTGTGCATGTCCGGGACCGCGGCTTTGACGGCGCGCAGGATGTCGCGGTAATGGAATTTGGGCAGCCCGTGCGGCAGTCCGCCCTGGATGCAGACCTCGGTCGCGCCCCGCTCGCGCGCCTCCAACGTGCGCCGCCCAACCTCTTCCAGTGAGAGAAAGTACGCGTCGGCCTCGCGGGGCCCGCGGCTGAAGGCGCAGAACTTGCAACCCACGAAGCAGATGTTCGTGAAATTGATGTTGCGGTTGATCACGTAAGTGATCACGTCGCCCACTAGCTGCCTGCGCAGGAAGTCGGCGGCGCAGAGCAC
>DASQXC010000379.1:0-12265 GCA_035639935.1 Terriglobales bacterium | reverse complement strand
TGGAACCACTCGGGTGGAGGTTTCGGATTCCTGCATCTGCTGGTGCAGCGGGACGGCATAGTCTTCGGGCTCGACCGCGACTTCTTCGGCGACCCATATCGGGACTGAGGTTGCGGGCTCGCTCTCAGCGGGGAACGCCTCGCTCTCAGCCACGGCTTCGGGCGCCGGTTGGGCGCCCGGAGCTGATGGTGGCGCTTCCGTCGGTGTTCCTTCGGGGATGAGTTCAATGCCAATCGCCGGGGTGGAGGCGATCTCCTGCGGGACATCAAGTGGCTCAGGCCGGATCTCGAACTCGGGACCAGCCGCAGGTTGGTTCGCGACAGGCGGTTGCTCAGCGGCCGGCTGCGGCGGACTCTCGGGTTGCGGCGCGCGTTTGCGTGAGGCGGAGCTACCCTTACGCACGATTTTTTTCACCACGCCCAGCAGTTCCGAGGCTTCAAAGGGTTTGACGATCAGGCCGTCGGCGCGAACACGCGAGCCTTCCCCGGGATTGAAGGCCTCCATCTTGCCTACGCTGAGGATCACGGGAGTGGCAGCGGTTTCCCGGCTGTTGCGGATGTGCTCACATAGCTCCACGCCCGAATAGCCTGGCATATAAACATCGAGCACCACCAGGTCGGGCTTGTCGGAGGCGATCCGCTTCATGGCCTGCGCGCCATTGCTGACCGCGATCACTTCATATCCCGCGTCGCTGAGGATCTTCTTCCCCATGTTCTGGGCGGTTAAGCTGTCGTCGGCCAACAGGATCTTCAAGCAGTTTCCTTTTGCGGGAGAGAGTCTCGCCCCAAGGTACTTTCATTCGCCGGGTGATGTCAACGCGAAGATGTACGTTGGTAACGTGACCCTTGGGCGAGTAGCGACGAGAAAACCCCACCCGAGCAAAACCGGCCCCTTCGACTTCGCTCAGGGAGTGGGGCACCCGCCAGCAACTCGGTACTCGGTACTCGCTCCTCGGTACTTAGAACGGCCACAGCTTCTTTTTCTTCTTCCTGCTGGAAGATTGGGCGTCGTTGGAGCCCGACACTTCGGTGCTTGCGGAGGCGGCGCCTTGGCTGCTGGTGCTATTGCCGGCCTGCGGATCGGCGCCCGCCTCATTGAGCTGTGCTGGAGCCTGCTGCGGAGGTTGAATCGCGGGCTGTGCGGCATCGCCGGTCGGCTTCAGCTCGGGGATGGAGCTGTCGGTTGCGCCGGGAGCGGAATCGCCAGCGTTTGGGGAATGAGGTACCGGCTCGTTCGGCGGAGGAGTTCCCGTACCGACGACCTCACCGGTCACGGTGCCGGTTCCAGCCGCGGGGCCCATGATGGCTCGCTGCGCCTCGCGCGCAACATCAGTGGCGCTGGTTTCGCGCGGGGAAACCAGTGTGGGCTCGCCTAGCTTCGCGGCTGAGGATACGTCTGGCCGGCGATGGAAGTTGAGCATCAATCGGCCGAAATGTCCCAGCTCGCGCCGGGTCTCCTCTTCCTGGCGGTTCAGCGCGACGGCTTGCGGTGTCGCCTCCGGGACCGGCCGGTGCAGAGCTTCCAGGCGTGCCCGCGCATCCTTGGCGTGGTCCATCACCGGATAGCGGGTCAGGATCTTGTCGTAGGCGGCGGCCGCCTGGTCCTCAAATTCCTTCACCATCCTGGCGCGGATGGCTTCGTTCACGTGTGCAGTCCGCGCGCGCTCGGCTTCGTGCTCGTAGCACTGCCCCAGCATGTAGAGAGTCTCGTCCACGCCGCTGTAGAGAGGATAAGCGTCAGCGAGGGACTTGAGCCGCGCGATGGCAGCGGGCCACGATTCGCGCAGATAGTAGAAACGCCCGATGCGGAACTCGCGCTCGGCCAGCACCTCCTGCACTTCGCGCAAACGCTGCTTGGCTTCCGGCACCAGCTTGCTGTCGGGGAACTGGAGGACAAGCTGCTTGTACTCCTCCTCGGCGCGCTTGGCATGTGTGAAGTCGCGGTCCGGCTTTTCCATCTGCCGGTAATGGATGTTGGCCACCTTCAATTGCGCCTCGGCCGCCTCGGGCAGGTTGGGAAAGAAAGTGATGAAGTCCTTATATTCGATCTCCGCCTGTGCCAGGCCGGCCGATCCGCCCTCGGCGTACCAGGAGTCGCCTACCGCCAGCTTGGCGCGGGCCACATATTCCGAGTCGGGGTAGGTGTTGATCAGGGTCTGCAGCGTGAGCCGCGCAACGTCGAAGCGATTGTGCTGCATGGCGTCCATGGCGCGGTCGAACAGCACCTTGTCCGGCTGCACCGAGTTCACGTTGGCGATGGGATTGGTGACGTTCTTGTTCTTGCGGAAACAGGAGACCGCCGAAAGCATGAGTGGCAACAGCAGAGCTAGGAATATAACGCGTCGGATCATGAGTACCTCAAACTGCGGTGATTGAGGAATTTGTGATTTGCGATTTGTGATTTTGACGGGGCCTGGAAATCACAAATCGCAAATCAGAAATCTGCCTCATGGCTCGTTTGACCACAGTGCCTAAAGCCCAATATTTATGCCGCGTCTAGCGGCACGACTCAAGTCGTGCCCTTTCACAGAATTGTGAGATCAGTACTAGCTTTTAGCCAAAAACCAACAGCCGCTCTTCTCACACTTTCTGCAAAGTGGCCTCGTGTGCGGCCTTCAGGAGCTTTTCCGCGTTCTCCCTGGGATTGCCTGTGCCGAACACCGCGTTGCCTGCCACCAGGATCTCGGCTCCCGCGCGCACCACATCGCCCACGGTGTTCAGCGCGATGCCGCCATCCACCTCGATGCGGAAGTTCACGCCTTTGGCATTGCGCATGGTGGCCAATTTGCGGATCTTGTCCACCGAGCCGCGGATGAACTTCTGCCCGCCAAACCCGGGGTTCACCGACATCACCAGAACGAAGTCCACCATGTCCAGCACCTCGCCCAGCGTCTGCACGGGAGTGGCGGGGTTGAGCACCACGCCCACCCTGCAGTCGTGCTCGCGCACCAGGTCGAGGCTGCGGTGCAGGTGACGGGTGGACTCCTGGTGCACCGAGATCCAGTCGGCGCCCGCATCCACAAACGCGGGAATGTAGAAGTCCGGATTTTCGATCATCAGATGGACGTCCAGCGGCAGCTCCGTGGACTTGCGCAGCGAGGCCACAACCGGCGGCCCAACGGTGATGTTGGGGACAAAATGGCCGTCCATTATGTCCACATGCAGGACGGTTGCCCCACCCTCTGCCGCCAGTTGTACTTCATCCGCCAGACGCGCGAAATCGGCGGACAAAATCGAGGGTGCCAGCTCAATCAAGCAGAGATTCCGTGACCACCTGTGGAAATTGTAACATGCAGTCGGCGAACTCTCAGGTACTCCCCTGGCAACGATTCCTGCCTGTGGTTTTAAAACCCCCACCCGCTGGCTTACCGTTTCCATTTCCCACTTCTCACGTGACCGGAGGCCACCCGATCTGGCCGGGCGCATCTAACCAACTTGCCTTCGCTGGCTGAGAGTTTTCACCGCGCGGAACAAAGGCTTCCCGAGTCGATCCTGAAAGAGTGATGGAGGCGGGGAGCCTTTTAGTTTATTGGGTCATTGATCCATTCAGTCATTGATTCATTGGGCCCGGTTCTTCAAATGAGGCAATGAATCACACTGACCTACGACAGTTGCGTGCGGAGGTGCGGGTTGTCCTCCTGCTCAGGCGGGAGGAGGCCAGCGGGGTAGTTGCCGCCGTTGTACTCGGCCATGCGATTTTTCCATTTCAGGAACTCGGTGATGGTCTGCGGCTCGATACGGACCTCGACGCGCCGCAGACTGGCGAGCAGCAGATTCATCTCGTACATTAGTCCGGTGGATGTCCGCTGATTGCGACGGCTGGCCTTCACTGAAACGCGCAGCTTCCCTGCCCTCAGCTCCAGCAGGCCCCAGTGCGGCGGCAGATCTGCGGTCGCGAGGAGACCGGCTGGGGTCAGGTACCAGCGCTCACATCCCAACCCGAGTTCAGGATTCTGACGAAACGGCTTGGCGTGATCGGCAAGGAAATCGGAGCGCGAGAACTTGCACTCCACCAACACCGAGCGGCATGCGCCCTTCCAGCCGATGGCGTCCGGCATCTCGCCGCTTGCGCAGGCCTGTTCCGACAGCACGATTCCGCAGCCATAGCGGCGCAGCCAGTCCACCGCTTTCGAGACGAGCTGGGCGTGGGTCATGGGAGCACGCTATAGAGGCACAGAGTCAAAGGATTGAGTCATTGAGCCATTGAGTCATTGTGCCATTGAAGCTCGGGATACAATGGCTGAATGCTGTGCCTCTGTGGCTGACTTTCTCTTCTACTGCAGACGGCGGGGTTGGACTAGTGCCTTGGCGCATTCCGCCAAGCGCGCAATATTCAAGGTACAATGCTGAGCGTGGGGCGCAGCAGCCAGCCCGCAAGCCAGGCTTCTGGACAGGACCATCGTGTGCTTACCATGCCTGCCACGGTGCTGACGGTGGGGCATTCCACGCGCTCGCTGGAAGAGTTCGTGCAACTCCTGGACACGCACGGGGTGAAAAGGCTGGTGGATGTGCGCACAGTGCCGCGTTCTCGCCACAATCCGCAGTTCAACAAGGACTCGCTGCCGCAGGCGCTGAAGCGCGCCGGGATCGCCTACACGCACATGCCGGCCTTGGGCGGGCTGCGGCATCCGCGCAAAGATTCCATCAATTCGGCATGGCGCAATCTCAGTTTCCGCGGTTTTGCGGACCACATGCAGACTGCGGAATTCAAGAAAGCTCTGCAGGAACTGATCGCGTTGGCGGAGAAAGAGCGCGTCTGCATCATGTGCGCGGAAGCGGTGCCCTGGCGCTGCCATCGCTCGCTGATCGCCGATGCCCTGCTGGTGCGCAACATACACGTGCAAGAGATCTCCGGCCTGACACGCACACAGCCACACAAGCTGACGCCGTTCGCGCACGTCTTTCGGGGCGAGGTGACCTACCCGGGGCTGCCGCTCGCCGAGGCGGACGGCGAAAAGGAGTCGGGCTGAAAAGACGAAACGCAGAGGGCGCAGAGAAGCGGAGAAAAATTTTATATCTCTGCGCCCCCTGCGTTTTTCTCTTTCGATTCGTCTTTTTCATTTCCGGCCTGCAGCTTCGACGCTCTGGGTGGGATCGGCGCCGGCCCAGGTGACGTCGGCAGTGGGGCCGTAGGTGGAAGGAACTGGGCGGTCCAGCAGGCGAAGATACCCAGTCAACTGCGTGCGATGATGGCAGGTGTGGAGCACGCGGCGCCAGAAGATCCAAATGCGCTGGCGGACAACGTCGAAGAACGGCACCGGTTCGAGCCACCAAGCCAAGTCCTGCCGCGCAAGGAAAGCCAGCCGCGGCTCCGCCAACTCCCGCATGCGATCGCTGTACGCCTCCGGCGTTTCCTTCCTGGGGAGAACTTCGGCGGGCGGTGGTTCAGGCGTTCCCAGGAATTCCCCGAAAAAACGGCGCTCCGAGAGCAACTGGTGTTTGAAAATTTCCAGCACCGGGCGCGACCGCGGATGGGGCTTATAGCTCATCTCGTCCGCCGCGAAGCAGCGCCACACCGAAATCACTTTATTGGTCTCGCTGGCGTAGGTGTCCAGCAAGTGCTGGAAAATGGGTGAGGACGCGCGCGGAACACAGGATTCCGGGATGGCGATGTGTTCGTAGTTCATCGGCATAGTGGGTCACCGACAGAGGCTCTGCTGCACAGAGCCTGCAAAATCCCCACCCTTGGCAAAACCAGCCAAGGGTGGGGCACCCGCAAATCTGATGTCGCTGAAAGTATAGTATTGCCTAAATTCGGCTGCCGCTCCGCTGTGAGATAATGTTGACTGATTCCCTCGATCCAGGTGGTGTCCGTGAAATTCTTCAAGCGCCCAGCGTGGCTAGTGGTCCTGTTCTGTCTGGGCTGTTCGGCCCAGTCGCTTTCCCCGGAATTGAACCAGCGCATCGAACGCCAGGTGCGCGCCTATTTTAAGCTTCCCGAGAGCGTTACGGTCAGGCTGGGGAGTCGGAAACCGAGTGAGTTTACCGGCTATGACACCCTGCCCATCACGTTTGAGGGCGGCGGACAAAAGACCACCTACGAGTTCCTGCTCTCGAAGGACGGCAAGAAGCTGTTCCGTCTTACTGACGTGGACATCAGCCCCGAAGCCTACGCGAAAAGTTTGGCGCAGGATGCCGAGGCGAAGCGGGAGCAGGCTGAGTTGATGAAGAAGATCAACCTCGCCGGCCGGCCGTGGCGCGGCGCGGCTGCGCCCAAAGTCACCATCATCGTCTATGACGATTTCCAGTGTCCCTATTGTGCCGTGATGTACCAGACACTTTTTGGCAGCAGCATGAAGGAATACGAGGACCGGGTGCGGGTTGTGTTCAAGGATTATCCTTTGTTCGAGATCCATCCCTGGGCCAAGCGCGCCGCCATCGATTCCAACTGCCTGGCGGAGCAGAGTAACGACGCCTATTGGGAGTTCGCCGACTACGTGCATGCGAACCAAAAAGAGATCAGCGGGCCGTCGCGCGACCTGAATGGGTCTTTCGCGCGCCTGGACAATGCGGCGCTGGAAGCCGGCAAAAAGCGCAAGCTGGATGGCAACATCCTGCAGTCCTGCATCAAGGCGCAGCCTGATAGCACGCTCAACGCCTCGGTAAAAGAGGCCGAGTCGCTGGGCGTAAACTCCACGCCCACGCTGTTCGTCAACGGCGACAAGCTCGCAGGCGCGCTGAACGAAGCGGAACTGCGCAAGGTGATCCAAGCCGCTCTGCGGAACGTAGAGCAGCCGGCCATGGCCGCAGGTGCCGCGCCCTCCCCCGCCCCGGCGGGGGCGTCCACCACCGCAAAATAATGAAGTAGATGCGCGTCCTGGTCTCCGTCAAAAATCCGAGTTGCCAACGCTTTTTCGTGTTGCGGAGGCGCAATCCTTGGAGGGCGCTGGCTATTTTTCTCTTGGCATCGCTGGTGGCGGCGGCGCCCGCAGGATGCGGCTCCCAGGAGAGCGCCGGCGATACGCTGGCGAAGGTCAACGGCAAGCGCATCCTGCGCGCCGATGTCGAGAAGTACTACCGCAATCAAATGTCCGATTCGCCGCAGCAGCCCAGCGGCGAAGAAGCCACCAGCCTGCGGCTGGCCATCCTCAAGCAACTCATCGACGACGAGATCATGATGCAGAAGGCGGAAAAGCTCGGCCTGCTGGCCACGGAAGAGGAGGTGGAGAGCAAGCTGAACGAGGTCAAGGCCCCCTATACCCAGGAGCAGTTCGCGCAGCGGCTGAAGGAGCGCAGTCTGACCGCGGAGGACCTCAAGCGGGAGTTCCGTCGCAACATCACCATCGAGAAGGTGATCAACAAGGAGATCACATCCAAGATTTCCATTTCCGACGCCGATATCAGCGGCTACTACAACGCGCACAAAGCGGACTTCAACCTGGTCGAGCCACGTTATCACCTGGCGCAGATCGTTGTGACCAGCGGTGCCAGTCCGGAGTCGGGCACCTTGAAAAGCGCCAAGGCGCTGAACGAGGGCGACGCGCGCAAGAAGATCCAAATGATCCAGAACCGGCTGGAGGCGGGCGAGGACTTCGCCACCCTGGCCATGAACTATTCCGAGGATCCCTCCACCGCGGGCACCGGAGGCGATATGGGCTTCATTCCCGAATCGGCCATCAAGGGCGACCCCACCGCGCGCGAGGTGGTCTCCAGGCTCAAGGCGGGACAGACCAGTGCGGTGATCCCAGTGGTTGGTCCCGCGAACCGGCAGGCGGGCGGCTATCGCATCCTGAAACTGCTGGCGCGCGAACCCGCCGGACAGCGCGAACTCAACGATCCGCGCGTGCAGCAGGCCATCCGCGAGCAGCTCCGCGGCCGCCGCGAACAGTTGCTTAAGGCCGCTTATTACGAGGTGGTTCGCAATGAAGCGCGGGTGGAGAACTATTACGCACAGCAGGTCTTGAAGAACGCGGGGAAATAACGGGGAATTGATTCATTGATTCATTGAAAACCAGAATGTCAATGGATTAATTGACAATGAATCAATGAATCAATTCACTCCACAATGGCGAGCGCCTCGCCGGCATTTACGGTTGCGCCTTCCGCGGCGAGAATCTTGCGCACAATTCCCTTCTTGGGGGACCTTATTTCGTTCTGCATCTTCATGGCTTCCACCACGACGACGCCCCGCCCCGCCTCGACCTCCGCCCCCTGCTGGACCAGAACGCGGATCACTTTGCCGGCCATGGGGGAGACCAGCTTCTTGGGGCCCTCAAGCCCGGCGCCAGCGGGCTTGCGCGCACGCAAGGAGCGGGGATCGCGCACCTCGGCCGCGTAGCGGTCGCCGGCAATCACCAAGTACAGCTCGCTTCCCACCCGCTCGCGTTTGACTTCCCAGGCACGGCCCTCAAGCACAATGGAGAGCACGTCGCGACCGGCCTCGACGGCATCCACATTGAGCTGCCGGCCGTCCAGCCGGTACGTCAGCTTGCCGTCCGGAGAGCGGGTGAGCTGTACGCGATGCAGCTTGCCCTCAATGATGACTTCGTAGGTCATGTGGCGTGGGCCGCGGGTGCGAATCTGCTTAGTCGCTACGCAAAGCGTCCCTGCGCGCCGTACGCTTCCAGTTGCTGGCGGCAATCCCGTTGCGGCTCCCACTGGCAGCAGAGCGCTCGCCCTCGCCGGAAGCTGCGGCCCCGTTCTCTATTTGGGTAAATAAGGCGGCGGCCAAGACAGCGATCTTTCGGTCCGCCTCGCGCACGTTGGCAGGCGCTTCCCTGCTGCGCTCCAGCAGACGGTCGAGGTAGCCGGTATTGATGTTGCCCGCGATGAAGTCGGGATCGCGCAGGATACGCCGAAACAACGAGATATTCGTCTTGATGCCGCCAATGAAGTACTCATTCATCGCCCGCTCCAGCCGCGCGATGGCCTCGCGCCGTGTCGCGGCGTAGCCAATCACCTTGGCCAGCAGCGGATCATAGTCGATGGGTACGGTCCAGCTTTCGTAGACGCCGCTGTCGCAGCGGATGCCTGGCCCCGCGGGCTCGAGCAGCCGGGCAATCGTCCCTGGGCTGGGAAAGTAGTTGTTGTCAGGATCCTCGGCATAGACGCGGCACTCGAGGGCATGGCCGCGCAAGCTGATGTCTTCTTGCCGAAGCCGCAGCTTTTCGCCGGCGGCGATGCGAGTCTGCAGGTGTACCAGATCCTGCCCAGTGACAAATTCCGTCACCGGATGCTCCACCTGCAAGCGCGCGTTCACCTCCAGGAAATAGAAGTTCTTTTGCTCATCAACCAGGAATTCAACTGTGCCGGCGTTGGTGTAAGCCGCAGTCTTGGCCACTCGTACTGCGGTCTCGCCCATGCGCTGCCGCATCTCGGGATCGACGAACGCAGACGGCGATTCCTCCAGCACCTTCTGATGGCGCCGCTGCACCGAGCACTCGCGCTCGCCCAGATAAATGACGTTGCCGTGCTCGTCGCCCAGGATCTGCACCTCGATGTGGCGCGGATTCGCGATCAGCTTCTCAATATAAACTTCGTCGTCGTTGAAGGCGCGCAGGGCTTCGCTCTTGGCCTGCTCCAGGGCCGAGGCCAACTCTTTGGGCGAGCGCACCGCGCGCATGCCCTTGCCGCCTCCGCCGCCGGCGGCCTTGAGCATCACGGGATACCCGATCTTTGCAGCGATTTCGTGGGCGTGCTGCAGTGATTCCAATCCGCTCGTTGTCCCCGGGACGGAGGGCACACCCGCCTTTTCCATGGCCTGCCGGGCGCGGGTTTTCGAGCCCACCAACTCCATTGCGTCCGGCGTCGGACCGATGAACTTGATCCCTGCCTCGCGGCAGGCGCGGGCGAAGGCGGGGTTCTCGGAAAGGAAGCCGTATCCCGGATGCACTGCTTCCGCCCGGGCCTTGCGGGCCACTTCGATGAGCCTGGGGATGTTCAGGTAGGACTCGCTGGCCGTCGCCGGGCCGATGTGGTACGCCTCGTCGGCCTTGCGCACGTGCAGCGCCGCGCGGTCCACATCCGAATAGACCGCTACCGGCGAGATGCCCATCTCACGGCAGGCGCGGATCAGGCGGACCGCGATCTCGCCACGGTTGGCGATGAGGATCTTCTTGAACATCAAACGAAGAAAATTTTACTCGATGGGAAGCGTCGCCGGCTGTAACGCAGCGGCTGGGGAATCCTTCAAACTCCCCACCCTTGGCAAAACCGGCCAAGGGTGGGGCACCCCTTGAGTTCACAATGGGGACTCGCCTTTGGGCCTGGAAACGCGCTACTATCGCCACACATGGCGGCCGATTGGAAAAAACACATCGTAAGTGATCCGGGAATCTTGCGCGGCAAGCCGCGGCTCAAGGGAACGCGCATTCCGGTCGCTGTTGTGCTTGGGTACTTGGCGGCCGAAAAAACCGCCGAGCAGATCATCGCGGAATTTCCCGACCTCACGCGCGAACAGATTGCGGCATGTTTGGACTATGCCCGCGAACTGGCTGAGTTCGAGGCTGTCGTCTGATGGGCCTGCGGTTCCTGGCTGACCATTGCAACCCTGCAGGATAAGCACCACGAAGTGATTCCTGAGGGATGTACTTCCGGTCGAGTCACCGGATGCCATGGTCATTGCGAAGGCCCAGAAACTTGACTCAATATTGCTGTCACTTAATGGCGACTTTGCGGATATCGTTACCTACCCTCCCAAGAGCTACCAAGGAATTGTCGCAACCATCCAGAAATCCTTCCTCAACTCTTGGCCCGCCTCACAACTTATTTGGAGCTACCCCCGGCGAGGGAGCATTACGAAGGGAAACTACTCGTAGTGGAGGTCGACCGCATCCGGATTCGAGAATGAGGACGCAGGGTACGCGGTAGAATCGAGGTGCCCCACTCTGGTTCGCGGGGCTTACTTCGGCTGCTCGGGGGTGACGATGCCGCCCTTTTGCGCCAGCTTCTCGGCTTTCTGCTTCTTAGTGGACATGGTCTTATCCACCCACTCGTCGGCCGCTTTCAGGTCGGCGGTGCGGGCTTCAGGGCTGGAGCATTCCAAATCAGCCTTTTCCCGGTAGAGCAGGTTCATATAGGCCATGGCATCGTCGTAGTCGGGACGGATTTGCAGCGCTTTGTCGAGGTTCTGAATACCGTCATCCACCTTCGACAGGTTCCTGACGCGGAGCGACTCGCACACCTTCTTGTCCTTGAGCGGCTCATCCGGCTTTAAGCCCAAGCCGGCGCGCGCTTGCTGCCGCGGGGCGTAGGCCTGTGTCCAGTCAATCACTGCAATGGAATAGTATTCTTCAGGATCGTTGGGATCGAGCTGCTTGGCCTTTTCGTGGTATTCCTTGGCCTGGTCGAGCCTCTTCATGTTGAAGTAGAGCGATGCGATCCCCTTTACGCTGTGGGTATTCTTGGGATCCATCTGTAGCACTTTCTTGTATTCTTCGATCGCCTGCTCTGCCATGCGGTTATTTTCTGGAGTCTCGGCGCCGGGGATGTACTGCTGGGCGTAGGCGGTCGCCAGATAGAGACGGGCATTCAACAACTTGGGATCCAGCGCTACCGCGTTTTTGAAGTGCTCGATGGCCAGTTCGTACCTGGCGTTTTTGTAGGCCTGAACGCCTTTGTTGAGCTGGTCGCGCGCCTTCAACTTAGTGCAGCCGCCGAGCCAAAACAGCAGCATCAGTGCCAGCAGGGCCGCAGATTTGGCAGGGCTGCCATACGGCAGCGAATCGTCCTCCCCGCTTCGCTTCATAAGTGGTTAATCTCTGCAGGCGCAGCACGTTCAGACCGGCTCATGCCTGCGGCCGCTCTTGCACGCGCTGTCCTGGTTCCGTGCTTCTCTAGCCGCCGGCCTCGATCTTGGCGGTGATCAGGCCGATCTTTTCCACCCCGGCGGCATGGGCAAGATCGATGACCTGCGCCACTTCCGAGAATTCCAGGTCGTTATCGGCCTTGACGAACATCACTTTCTCCGCGCGGCTCTTGTAAATCTCTTCCAACCGGCCCTGCAGACGGTCCCAGCTAACGTCATCCTGGTTGATCTTCAAGGACGGCCTGCCACCGGCTGCCTTCAGCACCTGCACCACGATTGTGCGGTCGGCGCTCGGGGGCGGTGTTTTCTGGTTGGGCGGAGGCGGCTGCGGAACCAGCGCCTCCAGGCCTTTAGGTGTCAGCGGGGTGATGACCATAAAGATGATCAGCAACACCAGCAGCACGTCAATCAGCGGAGTTACGTTGGGGTCGGCGTTAAGTCCGCCTGCCCCACCAACTGCCATTGCCATATTCAGTTCCTCTTCAGTTCCTCGTCATTGTCCGCTCGGCGCTGCCGCTTG
>DASQXC010000378.1:0-2493 GCA_035639935.1 Terriglobales bacterium | reverse complement strand
GTCCTTGCCGTGCATTAGGAAGCAGACACGGCATTCGTTGCCGATGATGACATTTTCATTCGGCTGGTTACGGTTACGGAAATCCAGAGGTTCAGACCTCCTGACCTCCAAGGAAATTAGCTCGAGCCGAGTTGATAAATCAGGCGGAGGTCAGTAGCCGGAAAGACCGTCTCGGTGGCAGTGAGTTCGGCGCACAGGTGACGCACCGCCTCATCATGGATGTTCTGGGCCAGGTGATGGAGCCGAACGGTCAGCGTCTTGGCTTGCAGGTCAGGTAGCAGGTCCACCTCGCACTGGTAGATCTGACGGATCAGGGCGCGCGCGTCATCGGCGCGCGCGAGCCTGTCTCGCAGCTCTCCGACCATGCTGGTCTCCGCCCGGTAGGCGATCATTTTGATGGTGTCGATGAACTGCTTACGCTCGGGACGGAGCCGCTCGAAGCGGGCGCCCTCGGGCAGATCTTTCACCGCAATATGACGGGGCGTCTGCTTCCGTTGCGACTTTAGTTCCTCCAGCTTCTTCTTCAGGTTCTCGATCTTCTCCTGTAGGGTGGCCTTGGCTGTTTCACAGCGGGCCACAGAGGCTGGTTCCAGAGTGCCCGGCAGGTTCAGGCTGCCGAACTGGGCTGAGCAGCGCTGGAGTTGCACAGCGTCGCGGCGGATAGCGGCGTCCAGCTCTCGCCAGGCCGGGTTCACGGTCAAAACGGTCTCAGGAACAGGTGCGGTTCCGTATTCGATCAGATTGTCCAAGCCATAGTGTTCGCGCATGTATCGAAAGTAGTTTTCCTGAGTCCATCGGGCGAACATAATCGCCGCCAGCCGCTCGCTGTCCAGCACCTGGTTGGTGCTCAAGATGGGTACCTGCTTGCCCGACTCCGTTTGCTTCCGCACCTCGCGGACTTCCAACCCGTTGGATAGCTGCGTCATTCGTTCGGCCAACATCAGCGTCGAAGTCTCCCCGCCCGGTAATCCCACTTGGCGGGCCGTGAACTCGGTGGCGGGCCAGTCTTCCCCCGGAAACTTGTGATAGGTCACCACCGCGATTCGCTGCTGTTGCAGTTTGGAGAACCACGCTGGGCTGTATCCCTCGCGGTCGAAGATCAGCGTGAAACGGGGTTGCCGCGGGTCCTCCGCCATGCGCTTCTGGTGCGCTTCGGAAACCGGCGCGTGGGTTTCCAGCCAAGGCACTAGGTCGTCGCGTAACGTCGCAATCAATCCCGGATCGACGGCTTGGTTTACGTAAAAGAACGGCTGGCCGTCCATGGCATTGATCCAGTAATCCGTGGTGGCCCGCACGCACAGCCTCTGACGAGGAACATAATGCCGCGGCAAAGCCGTCAGGTCGCCATGATAAATGCGCACGTGGCCATCAGCGTAAAACAGCATCTCGCCCTCCGGCAGCGCCGTCATCCAGTCCTCGGCCAGTACCGCATTCCATTCCGCCGCTCGCCCCTGCTGCCCACAGAGCAAATCCAGTTTCTGGCGCAGACAGCGGACCTCCGGGATGCGGTCCAAGCCCACCAGATTGCCCCACTCTCCTGGCGCGATGTAACGCACTTGCTCGATGGACTCGATCCGCGCCAGCGCCATCAACGCCAGCAGCAGAAAAATGCTCTCGATCCCGTAGAAGCCCTTCGGTAGTTGGTAGAACCGGCGCGTATGGCGCAGTAGCCCCAACACCAGTAATGCCGGCAGCGCCAACAACACTCCACCTTGCCGAATGTCCACCGCGATTTCAAACTGAATCGGCGCCTCGTTTAGCATCCCCATCGCCGCCGCCACTCGTTCCAGACTACGCGTAGTGGCATAGCCCATCGGGGCGTGGCTGTCCTCCTCGCTACGCTCGCTTTTGGTGCTGGCGGGTTCGGCGAAAACGACTACCGCTGTCTCTTTTTTTTAAACTGCAGGCGCTTCGCCCGGATGGCTTTATGCAACGTCGTCGCTAACACTCCTGTCTCGCGAGCGACTTCCGCAACGCTGTACCCCATGTCCAATAATTCCTGCACTCTCGGCTTGACCTCGTCGGTGAGCTTGGTTTCCGACCGCTTGCGCTCTCGGCTCTGATAGAAGCCAGCCGGTCCTTCTATCCGGAACACGCTCACGTAGCGCTTCACCGTCCCCATCGGCACGCCGAATGCTTCCACCACTTCGCGAGTTCGGGCCAATCCGCTGGCCACCATCTGGCTGGTAAACAACCGGAAGCTCTTCAGATCCTTCTCATCGTGCTGAAATATCGGCAAGTGCCCGTGCACGTATACCACCCTGCCATCCGCACACTGCACTCCGACGTCCGGGTTGATCTCTTTGGTTCCAGCAGGAAAGATCGGCAACTGCAACTGAGGCATGCTTCCAGTTTTGCCCGCCTACCCGATATCGCGCAAGCTTGTTATGCCGCCGCACCCTGGCTCAAATGACATTCCACTTTCGGACTCGATTCCTGCCCGAGATCAGGAGGTCTGAAGGAACGACAGTATCCTCTTGGCGAAAAACGTGC
>DASQXC010000377.1:0-6918 GCA_035639935.1 Terriglobales bacterium | reverse complement strand
TGCGCGCGATGGCATGCATCCCCTGGCTGTGCAGGAAGCGCGCGAATTTGGGCAAGCTGCCAATCGGCGGATGACGGCGCACCGTTGCCAGGGGATGTGCGAAGGGACTCGCAAGCAGTCCGGTAACTGACTCGGGTACCTCAGGCTCGCCGATACTCAGTGATCCGTCGCTGTCCTTAATGTCAAAAACCACGGCGTTGCCGCCCACCTGCCGCCAGCGCCGGATCAGCTCGATCCCGTGCGGGCTGGTCGCCATCAGGCCGGTCACGTATATGGCGCGGACCTCCAAATCGCGCGGCACGGGGACAGGTCGCTCCACGATACGTTCCCGAAGGAGTCCGGGAATGGTAACCTGCTGACCCTTCTTGAGGAAGTTTGCTTGGATGCCATTCTCGCGCCGGATAGCGGACTCGAGCTCCGCCACCGTCATGAAGGAGGTGACCGGCAGGTAGGCCCGCGCCACCGCTGCCACGCTCTCCCCAGCTTTGGCGAGATGCACGCCGGCCGCCTGCTCGGGCGCAACTGCCGCTGGCGCCGCAGGAGCGGAACGCCGCGATTCGAGTGATACAGGCACAAAAGCTGCGGGAGGACGCGGAGCTGTAGACGCAGCCGGCGGGGGCCCCAACGAAGCCGCCTTTGCTTCGCCGGGGTGGACAGAAGGCGGCTGCAGCCAGAAACTCAACTTTGGAGCCGCGAATAAAAGAGATAAGCCGAAAACGCAGAGAAGCACGTTGCCGGCGACGACCAGGGGCTCGACGCGCATGTGGTTTTTGAGGCTCCAGAACAGGAACAAGCTGATCGTAGCACGAGCCGCAGCTGCTCTGAGCCCGCACATTAGACGTCAGACGTGACCTTAGGGATGCGTCGAAAATCAAGCTGGTCGACAGCCTTCCGCGCGTTCCAGCGCGCCTTGGCCGCATCTAATGAGCAGACGAAGCGGAAGGCATGCGTTGAGATTGCCGCGCATTGCAACTCAAATGGGCATCCACTCCATCTGACGAAGTAGGAAGTTTAACGGTTCTAATGCACGAACCGCGCGGCCCAGAAAGAAGGGAAGGGCGCGATATTTATGAAGACCGGCTTAAACACGGCGCTTGATCCTAGCCGGCGCAGTAGCGAAGCACAGGAATTCGAGGGTGCACTGCGACGCAGAATCGTAGGGCAGGACGCGGCCATCGAAAAAGTAACCGAAATTTATCAGATGTTCCTGGCCGGACTGAACCCGCCGGGCCGTCCTATCGGCAACCTGCTCTTTCTGGGCCCGACAGGCTCAGGCAAAACCCGTGTGGTCGAGGCCATGGCGGAGGCCCTCTTCGGCGATGCCCACGCCTGCATCAAGATCGATTGCGCAGAGTTTCAGCACAGCCACGAGATCGCCAAGCTGATCGGCTCGCCGCCCGGATACCTGGGCCACCGCGAGACCCATCCGCTGCTGACGCAGGAAGCGCTCAACCAGTGGCAAACCGACAAGCTGAAGCTCACTCTGCTGCTGTTCGACGAGATCGAGAAGGCCTCGGATGCGCTGTGGCAACTCCTACTCGGCATCTTGGACAAGGCCACGCTTACCCTCGGCGACAATCGCCGGGTGGATCTGTCGCGTTGCATCATCGTCATGACCTCGAACCTGGGCGCGGCGGAGATGAACGAGATGATCAGCGGCTCCATGGGCTTCCATCAGAGGTCGGCGTTCATTGATGCAAATATCGACGCCAAAATCACGCGTACGGCACAGGAAGCTGCGCGCCGCAAGTTCTCTCCCGAGTTCATGAACCGCATCGACAAGGTAGTCGTGTTCAAGATGCTCAAACCGGAGCACTTGGAGCAGATCCTGGAAATCGAGTTGGGGATGGTGCAGCAGCGCATCCTGCAGGCTACGGGCAACAATCAGTTCGTGTTCAGTTGCACGGCGAAGGTGAAGAAGTTCCTCCTGCACGAGGGCACCGACGCCAAATACGGCGCGCGGCATCTGAAACGCGCTATTGAGAAGAACATTGTCTTTCCGCTGGCCAACCTGGTGGCGACCGGGCAGGTAAAGCTTGGGGACTTCGTCCGCATTGACATGAGTAGCGATGGCCGCCTGGCCTTCGTTAAAGAAGCCGAAGGCGCCCTCGTGCCCGTGCTGTTGGAGAAGTACAGCCAGGAATCGGGAGCGGTGGCGGCTACGGCGCGGGCGGGCCGCAGCGCCAGCCGGCGCGAGTTCAGCGCCACCTCTCTGCTGAATCACTCCAAGTGAGCAACAACCCCACCCTTGGCGAAAGCGGCCACGGGTGGGGCACTCAGAGGGGCTTTCCACCGAATCCAACAACGAGCAGCACTAAAGCATCTAATTTCTAAGCGTCCCCACAAAAGCGGAAGCACGCGGCCGCATCTGTTTCGATTCGGTACAATCATGGGCGTGCCGCCAGGAGAGAAAGCATGAAACCCCGTTCGATCACGACGCGGGCGTTTGCGCTGATGCTAGTGCTTGCCTTCAACGCGATGGAAATGGCGGCAGCCGTTTCCACGCCGCAACTGCCCAATCCCGGCGACACCGGCGTCAGCAAGCAACAGCAGGAGCAACTTGGCCGCAAGGCCATGGCCGAAGTTTACAAGCAGATGCCCGTGCTGCCCGACTCAAGCCCCGAGACTCAGTACGTGCGCCAGCTAGGGCAAAAGCTGGTCGCGGTCATACCGCCGCAATACTCCTGGCCGTACGAGTTCCACGTCGTGCAGCAGAAGGAGATCAATGCTTTCGCGCTGCCCGGCGGGCCGATCTTCATCAATGTCGGCACCATCACCGCCGCCGACAATGAAGCCGAGTTGGCAGGCGTGCTCGCTCACGAGATGTCGCATGTTTACATGCAGCACTCCATCAAGCAGATGAAGAAAAATACCGGGCCCAGCATTATCGCCGGCCTGGGACAGATCCTCGGTCAGATGATCGGCGGGATCGGCGGCGCGGTGACCTCGATTGGCGGACAGATGGCCGGCGGCATGCTCAGCATGCGCTACTCGCGCGCTGACGAGGCGCAGGCCGATGCCGTTGGCGCTATCATCATGTACAGGGCCGGTTACGATCCGCATTACATGGCCAGATTCTTCCAGAAGCTGGCCAGCATGGGCCGCGGCGGTCCGCAGTTCTTGAGCGACCACCCCAACCCCGGCAACCGCGAGCAGGCGATCGAGAACGAGGTGCGGAGCTGGCCGCCGAAAACCTTCCTCAACGATACTCCGGCGTTTGCTCGCGCAAAGGCGCACGCACAGGGGCTGCGCGCCTACACCGCCCAGGAAATCGCAGAAGGCGCGAAGTCGGGGGCTTGGGCGCGCCAGAACCGCAATAACGGATCGGTCCCGGCGAGCGTGGTCAATACCAGTTCCACCACCGCGAGTGGCGGCAACATCTCGTCGGTTTCCTATCGCGACATCGCGCCGAGCGATAACTTTACTTCGCTCTCGAATCGCCTGTTCAGCATCTCTTATCCCGAGAATTGGCAGGTGTTCCGCGACCAGAGCGGCAGCGGAGGCGTGACGATCGCTCCGCCGGCCGGCGTTACAGAAGGCGCGGTGGCGTACGGGGCGGTGATCAACGCCGCTCCTGCACAAGCGTCTTCAATCGACGACGAGACGCAGAGTGTGGTCAGCGCGCTCGAACAATCCAATCCCGGACTGCGCGCCCGTGGCAGCCCGCAGCCGGTACGCGTCAACGGGATCGAGGGCCGCTCGGTGGACCTGCGCGGACAATCTCCCATTGAGCGCAACGGCCAGCCCGAGGCCGAACATGACTGGCTGGTCGCCTTGCCCCGCCCCGACGGCAGTGTCGTCTATTCGGTTTTCATCGCCCCCGAACGCGACTTCGGCCAATTGCGACCGACCTACGAGAACATGTTGCGCAGCCTGCATGTGCGCTAAGGTGAGCATCACAAGCTGACGCGTACAGCCAGCCGATATGTCGGCAAGTGCGCTGAGTATGCAACGGTCGGAGTTCTTCAGGTTGGTACGCGCGACGTGATGCATGCCTTCGGGAGTCGGTCTGTGTAATCTTGTGGGCAGCCATCCCCCGCTAAAGTCCGCGCTGTGCTTTGCGCCGCTCGCCGATTCCGGTTGATTGCTGAACCTCCGTAGGCAGATGTGGTAGACAGGCGAAATATCTGCTGATCTGCGCAGGAGGGGCTTCGTGCCAGCGGAGAGCTGCCTCCAGAGAGGGTTTTTGTCACCAATTCACATTGCTGTAATTCTACGTTAACAAGACTGTCCCTATCATTCCATGGAGGCAGCGTTGACCTGCCTCGGCGAGGGTCTTTATGACGGCACAGCGTAGCCACAAAGCGGCAGAACAGCCCACCATCATCTACGACGAGTCGGGCTTTCCCGTCGGGGAAGCCGTTCTACAGGAACGGGCGGCCCCTTTCCATTCGCCGGGCAAATGCGTCCATGAACTGGGCCTTCTGGACACGGAAGGTTATGCGGCGCGGCTCGAAAGAGTACGACATTAGGACGGTCAGATCGCCGGTGCCGAGCGCGTTAGGGTTCTTGGTGACCAGCGCTTCCTTCCGGCTCCTTGCTGCTAATCAGGAGGCGGTCACCATCCTGACCTACCCGCGTCGGCGGAGGGCGCAGAGCGTCACCATGAGGTTTGACAAGAAACTCCGGCAGCGCCTTGTTCGCGCCCTTTCCTCTCGCTCCAGGGCGTACGCCATCCGCCTTAAGTCAGGACGTCGGACGTATTTCTGCCGCACCTTCGTTCTGGACGGCCACGCAACAGCTCCCGACGCGGCTAGCATGCTAGTCATCTTGGAGAGGGGTGACCGGATCACGCCGACGAATTCGAAGCGATGAGCGCCGGAATCGAGCCGAAAGGTTTGCCTTTCTGCCTGCGTTCATGTATTCTGCTTTTCCCGTTCGAGTTGCCGCAATGGGCTCCGATCAGAACCGAACCCAAGGGCTCTTCAGCCAAATTTACCGTATCTCTCGGCTATCAACCGGCGCTAACCCCGAGGCCGTTCACCAGCTGCGTACTACCGTTCGCCGCATAGAGACGCTTTTTGCTACCACCTCGCCCAGACCTGAGCGGAAAGGGCGAAAACTGCTGAAACAACTAGATCGGCTTCGGCGCCGTGCGGGGAAGGTCCGCGACCTGGATGTGCAGATTGAAGCTCTGCGCAGTTTGCGGCTCGATTCAATAAACCGGGACCGGGCCCGCGTACTGAAGTTTCTGGAGAAGGCGCGCGCGAAGCGAGAAAGCAAGCTGCTGAAGGCTTTCCGGCAAGAGGTGGAGGTCGGCCTGCACAAGCGACTCCAGCGTGCCTCGGTTCGCTTGCAGGATCAGTCTCGCAGCTTTAACGGGCCGCCGGCGACAGAGGGTGGTTTTCTGACCGCCGCCCTGGATAAGTTTGCTGCCCTGGTGAAGCAGCGCCCGACGTTGAGCGAGAGCAATCTTCACGAGTTCCGCATGGATTGCAAACGCGTGCGCTACCTGGCAGAAATGGCCGGTGAGGACGCGGCGGCGGCAATCGAGCAGTTGAAGCGGATACAGGACTCTATTGGGGCCTGGCACGACTGGCTCACGCTCACCGCCACAGCCGAAAACGTCCTCTCGCGGTCAGGGCAAGTGCCGCTCGTTTCCGCATTGCGCGCCAGCACTCATTCCAAATACCTGGAGGCGCTGCGGGTTACCGCCGACGCAAAGCGTGTCCTGCTGGAGATGCGCGACGCGAATCGCAAGCCTGCCAAGTCCACCGGGCCGGTTACGGCACCCCCATCGGCAAGAGTGGCCATTGCGTGAGCACGACGATTCACGCGAAGGCGGCCTACGGTAACATCCCTGCAAAACCCACGAAGTGTCATTTCGAGCCGTGCGAAGGAGCGGAGCGACTGGGCGCGTGCGAGGAATCTATGCATTTGGCCGGGTATACGAAATACATAGATGCCTCGCTCCCCCACCCCAGCGCACCAAAACCGGGTGCGCCGGGGACCCCGGTTCGCTCGGCATGACACTTCTTACACCCTCTTGGTCTCATGCCGACATTCGCCGCAGTTGACATCGGAGCCAACTCGGTCCGCCTCAAGATCGCCCGTCTAGTGCGCCAGCGCTTGAACGTGGTCCACGAGGACCGCGAGGTCACGCGACTGGGCGAGTCAGTGTTCCGCACGGGAGCCCTGGATCCGCACGCCATGGAGCACACCATCAAAGTCCTGCGACGGTTCCAGCGAGCCACGCAAGCCCAGGGCGTGGATTATGTGCGGGTGGTGGCGACCAGTGCGCTACGAGACTCGCGTAACTCACGCGCTTTCACCGATTGGGTGCATGCAGTGACCGGCTGGCGGGTGGAGGTGATCTCCGGATTGGAGGAAGGCCGCCTCATCCATTTCGGGGTCGTATCCGGCACGCGAATCGGCGTCTCGCGCCTGCTGCTTATTGATTTGGGCGGCGGCAGTTGCGAGTTGACGCTCTCGTTCGATAGGCAAATCCGCAGCATGTCCAGCCTTCCGCTAGGCGCAGTGCGCCTGACGCAGGAATTCCTGCATCACGATCCCCCCAAGAAACGGGAACTGAGGCAACTCCGAGAGTTCATCGGGGAGGAGCTGTTGCGCGTGGAGCGCCGGATCACGGCAGCGCGCGTCCAGCTGGCCATCGCCACCTCCGGCACGGCAGCGGCGCTGGCCAGCGTGGTGGCGGCCCGGCGAAAAAGCGCACGGAGCAGCAATCCCGGAATCGTTTCGCGCCGTGCGGTGCAGAAGCTTGCGGCCGACTTGCAGAGGCGGTCCCTGCAGGAGAGAATCGCCCTCCCCGGCATCGGTCCGCGACGCGCCGAGATCATCGTTGCCGGCGCCATGGTGTTTGCGGAACTGATGGACCACGGTGTCTCCGGGTTCCGCTATTCCCCAATGGGATTGCGTGACGGTCTGCTGGCCCAGATGGCCGCCGATTACGGACACGGC
>DASQXC010000376.1:0-3369 GCA_035639935.1 Terriglobales bacterium | reverse complement strand
GCCGCGGAGATGATGATCAGGGCAGGCAGGAATTGGCGGAATTGTATGACCAGGACGGTGAAGACCGCACCCAAAGCGAGCGCAAGCACGAACAGAAGATCGCTGAATGAGCTTTGCTGGCTTTCATATTGTCCGCCGATCTCGTAGGTATAGCCCACCGGCAAATGGCTGTTCTCCAGCACCTTTTTTACATCTGCGATCGCACTGCCCAGGTCACGATTCTGCAGCCGCGCGGTCAACACCACCATGAGGCGCTGGTTCTCGCGCGATAATTGATTCTGCCCGCGTCCGCTCGTGATGCGGGCGAGCGACTCCAGCGGGACGATCTGCTTGTTTGCGGCGATTACCGGGAACTGGCGCACGGACTGTTCGTTGAAGCGGAAAGTGTCCGGGTAACGGATGCGGATCGGAACCAATCGGTCGGACCGGCGCAGGTCGGTGGAAGCATCGCCCAGCAAACCATCGCGCATCTGCTCTGCTAACTGGTCCATGGTTAGTCCCACGTGCGCTGCAGCACCGCGGTCAATATCGATCAGCAATTCTGGATTCCCGCGCTGCGGTCCCTTGAAATCAACGATGCCGGGAATCTTTTCTATCTTTGGGCCGATGTCATCAGCGACAGCAGCGAGCTGATTGATATTGTCGCCGAAGATCTTGATCTCTACCGGTTCGGGGTTTCCTTGCAGGTCTCCGAGCATGTCCCCCAGAATTTGGATGAACTCCATATCTGCACCCGAGATGTGGCTGGTGATATCGGCGCGGAGGTCATCCATGATGGCTTCCACATCCCGTTTGCGCTGCGCCCGCGGCTTCAGCTTCACCAGGATGTCGCCCTTGTTCTGTTCAGTCACGAAGAACCCTAGTTCGGCGCCTGTTCTGCGCGAGTAGGCCGAAACTTCCGGAATAGCCGCGACTTTCTTTTCCATCTGCTTCACTATGGAGTCGGTTTGGGCTAGCGAGGTACCGGGGGGAGTCAGATAATCGATCACGAAGCCGCCCTCGTCCATTTCCGGTAGAAAGCCCGTGCCGACCCGAAAATAAGCGAGCACCGCGAGCGCAAGGACGACAAGGCCTATAGCTCCGACAGTGCGCCTGTGCCCCAGAGCCCAGCCGACGCCTCGTTCGTAAGCTCGGTTCACCGGCTCAATGAAGCGCGTGGACGACTCACGAAAACGCGAGTTTTCCAGCAAGTACTCCGATAGCAAAGGGATCAGGGTGAGCGCATACACCAGGGAAAGCAGTACTGCGGAGGCGAGCGTCAGCGAGAGCGCTTTGAAGAAATCGCCAACCGCGCCCTTCAACAACCCGAGTGGCAGGAATACGACCACGGTGGTGAGCGTCGATGCCACCACGGGACCGATAAGCTCTTGCGTTCCGCTTTCCGCCGCTGCGGCGATTGGCTCTCCGCGGCCCAGATGGCGATAGATGTTTTCGACGATAACCACCGCATCATCAATTACCAGCCCAATTGCGATCGCCAAACCGCCGAGTGACATCAGGTTCAAAGTCCCGCCAAATATCTTGACGAAGAAGAACGTGGCGATCGCCGTGAGCGGCAGCGTGGTCGCCGCCGCAAAAGTAATGCGTCCGTTCCTAAGGAAAACGAAGAGAACAATAACCGCAAGGCAGCCGCCGATAAGGATGGCATCCCGAACACTGCCCATCGATTCACGCACGAACTCGGCGAGGTCATAAACGGTCGAAAGGTGCAGGGTCTCCGGGATGAGGTTCTTGCTGTTGAATGCCAGGTTCTTTACTTGGCTCGAAACTGAGTTGATGTTTCCGCCGATCTGGCGGGTGACGCTGATCACCGCTGCCGGCCGTCCATTGCCGGTGACAATGATCCTGCGGTCGGCAACACCTTCCTTGATGGTTGCGACGTCGCGCAAGCGGACCGGATCCTGGGGATCGGTGCCCACCGGCGTATCGCCGACATCATCGACTGATTTGAACTGCGAGTTGGTCAGCAGGAGGAAGCGTTGATAATCCTTATCCAGGCGGCCAACGCTGGTGATGCCGTTGGTCGCCTTCAGCCGGTCCGATATTTCGGGAAGACTGAGGTGGTGCGCAAGCGCCTTCTGCGGGTCGAGGATGACGGATACCTCGCGCGTGTCGGTGGCGTCCACTTCCACACGGGCCACGCCCGGCACCCGGCTGAAAGCGGGACGCAGGTTGTAAACGGCGTAATCCCGCAGGTCAGCATCAGGAACGTTGCCATTCAGCACCAGACTGAGGATCGGCCAGACGGTCGGCGTCAGGCGCTCGACCTCGATCTCGGTATCAGCGGGCAGAGCGGCCCGTGCTTCATTGACGGCGGCCTGCACCAACTGCAGCGCCGCTTGCATGTCGGTTTCATCGCTGAAGAAGACCGAAATCTCCGCGGCGCCGCGTATGGTGCGCGAGCGTACCCGCTGCCTGCCCAGCACAGTGCTGACCTGTTCTTCTATGGGGCGGGTGACCGTGAGCAGCATCGCATCCGGGGCCAGATCGCCCGCGTGCACCAGCACTACGATGCGGGGGAAATTCAGCTCAGGATAGATGTTGCTGGGCAACTGGAATAATGAAACCAGCCCGGCTACGGTAAGTGCCCCTGCCAGGAGGAATACGGCCCGGCTGTTGCGTCTGCAGAAGCGGACGAGGTTCATTGCTTGATCCGTACCCTCGATTTCTCCGGCAGTCCATAGCCACCGTTGAGGACGACGACATCGCCGGCTTGAACGCCTTCGAGGACTTCGACCTTATCGCTGGATGTCGCGCCCAGCTTCACGGGAACCGCCTCGGCCTCGTCGCCGTTAATCTTGTAGACGTGTGGATCGCCGTTCTCGTCGGGATAGATCGCCTGTCGCGAAACTAACAACGTGTTGCTGGCCGCCTTTAGGGGCAGGTTTACGCTCAGAAACATGCCCAGCTTCAGCAGGTGTTGCGCATTATCGAAGCGGATGCGCACCGTGCCGTTGCTCGTCACCGGATCAACCGCCGGCAGCACCGCCACCACCCGAGCAGAAAACTTGGCGCCGGGAACACTCGGGGTCTCAAAGGTGAATGAGTCATTAGTGCGGATGTGGTTCAAACGGGTGCCTGGCACACTGGCCAGCAATTCCAGGGCATCGAGGTTAGCGACTTCCACCACCGGCTGAGCGCCGGTTCCGTCCACTTGGTCGCCAATTCCCAGAAAGCGCCGGATGACGGTTCCTGCGAAAGGAGCACGGATCGTGGTTCTCGCGACCTGCGCCCGAGCTACGGCCAAGGCCGCTTCCGCTTGACTTAAGGCGGCCTGATTGACCGCCAATTGCGTTTTCGCATCCTCGACTTCTTTGCGGGCGGCGATGCCGCGCTCCAGCAAGCGCTGATTCCGCTCCGCTGCGATGC
>DASQXC010000375.1:0-6119 GCA_035639935.1 Terriglobales bacterium | reverse complement strand
GACGTGATGTCGCTCTCGCCGGGCGCCGCGGTCCTCTACGACGAGCCGTTGAATCTGTCGTCGCTGCGTCCCGACCTGACCTTTTACGCGGTGCCTTTTGACAAGATTGTGGCCACCGTTTGTGCCGAGGCCAAGCTGCGCAAGCTGGTCAAGAACATGATTTACGTGGGAGTGATGGCGCACCTGCTGGGCATCGACATGGTCCAGGTCGAGAAAGCGCTGCGCAAACAGTTCGCCCGCAAGGCCAAAGCCGCCGAGCTCAACTGGGGCGCTGCCAAGGCCGGTTTCGACTATGCCGCTGCGACCCTCACGAAGGCAGACCCCTGCTACGTCGAGCGCATGGATAAAACCGCCGGCAAGATCATTGTCGACGGCAACAGTGCGGCCGCGCTCGGGTCGATGTTCGCCGGGGTGACGGTAGTGACGTGGTACCCGATAACGCCGTCCTCCTCTCTAGTAGAAACCTTGATTGATTACATGAAGAAGTACCGTATTGGGCCTGATGGCAAAGCGACTTTTGCCATTGTGCAGGCCGAGGATGAGCTTGCCGCCATTGGCATGGTGTTGGGCGCCGGCTGGGCGGGAGCGCGCGCCATGACCGCCACCGCCGGCCCGGGCATTTCGCTTATGGCCGAGTTCGCCGGCCTCGGCTATTACGCCGAGATCCCTGGGGTCATCTGGGATATCCAGCGTGTCGGCCCCTCGACTGGTCTGCCTACGCGCACCTCGCAGGGCGACATCCTGTTCACCGCCTTCCTGTCGCATGGTGATACTAAGCACATCATGCTGTTCCCCGGCTCCGTCGAGGAGTGCTTCTCGATGGCGCAGGACGCCTTCAACCTTGCCGAGTGGTTCCAAACGCCAGTGTTTGTCATGAGCGATCTCGACTTGGGAATGAACAATTGGATGGCTGACCCCTTCCCCTATCCCATGCAGCCGATCGAGCGAGGCAAGGTGCTGACAAAGGAAGATCTCGAGCGCCTCGGCTCCTTTTCCCGCTATAAGGACGTGGACGGAGACGGCATCGGCTGGCGAACGCTACCTGGAACCAATCATCCGGCAGCGGCGTATTTCGTCCGCGGCAGCGGCCACAACGAGAAAGCCCAGTACACCGAGCGGCCAGACGATTACGAGAACAACATGTCCCGACTCTCGCGGAAGTTCGATAGCGCTCGCTCGCGGGTCCCAAGGCCAGTGCAGACGGGCTCCGGGCGCGAGCGGGTGGGCATCATCGCCTATGGCACTTCTCACTGGGCGATCATCGAGAGCCGAGACCAGCTCCGCAACGAGCACGGCCTGGAGACCGATTACTTGCGCATCCGTGCCTACCCGTTCCCGCGTGAGGTCCACGATTTCATTGACAGCCACGAGCGCGTTTACGTCGTCGAGCAGAACCGTGATGGTCAGATGTTCGACCTGCTTCGCCTCGATGTGTCCGCCGAGCAGGTGACGAAGTTGCGTTCCATCGCCCACTGCACGGGGCTGCCGCTCGACGCCCGCTCGGTAACAGACGAACTCATCGCCTTGGAGGGCGACTGATCATGGCCACCACACCCACCGCCCAACCGAAAATTAACCGCATCGGTCTGACCGTCGTGGAATACAAGGGCGGCAAGACGACGCTATGCGCCGGCTGCGGCCACAATGCCATCTCCGAGCGCATCATTGACGCCATGTACGAGATGGGGGTGCAGCCTGAGCGGGTAGCCAAGCTCTCCGGCATCGGCTGCTCCTCCAAGAGCCCGGCCTATTTCATGAGCCGCTCGCACAGCTTCAACGCCGTGCATGGACGCATGCCTTCGGTGGCCACCGGCGCGCTGCTCGCGAACCAGAGGCTTATCGCGCTCGGGGTCTCCGGCGACGGCGACACAGCCTCCATCGGCATCGGCCAGTTTATCCATCTGATGCGCCGTAACCTGCCGCTTATCTACATCATCGAAGACAACGGCGTGTATGGGCTCACCAAGGGCCAGTTTTCCGCCACCGCCGACGTGGGATCCAAGTTGAAGACCGGTGTCGTTAATGATCTGCCGCCCATTGATACCTGCCTGCTCGCCATCCAGCTCGGGGCTTCATTCGTTGGACGTTCGTTCTCCGGTGACAAGCGCCAGCTTTTGGCCATGTTGAAGGCTGCCATCGCCCACCGCGGCACTGTCATGCTCGACGTCATCTCGCCTTGCGTGACCTTCAACGACCACGAGGGTTCTACCAAGTCTTACAAATACATGAAGGACCACGACGAGCCACTTCAGGAGATCAACTTCATTCCTGCCTTCGAAGAGATCGATGTAGAGTACGATCCCGGCACCACCGTGGACGTCACCATGCACGATGGCTCGCATCTCCGACTGCGTAAGCTGGCGGAGGACTACGATCCTACAGACAAGCTGCGTGCCATATCGGCTCTGGTCGAAGCGCATGAGAAAGGCGAGACCCTGACCGGGGTGTTCTACATTGATACTCATAAGCCCACGTTCATGGACGTGCTACACCTCACGAATGAGCCTCTGGCTATTCTGCCCACCGAAGTCGTGCGCCCATCGCAAGCGGTATTGGATGAAGTGATGGAGAGTTTCCGTTAGATCTGCAGGATTGGTATAGCCCTGTTTTGAAAGCCGAAGAAATCTAATTGAGCGCGTGGTAGAGATTTTTCAGAAGGAAAGCGTCGGCGAGTGGGGCAAGCCGGGTCATGACTACTTCAGGAGCGGCGACTCGGCACCAGCGGGCTTGGCGTCTTCCACACGCACTTTGCCGGTTTCATCCACGTAGAAGGCGCGGTGGTTGGCGTCGAACTGCTTGGGAGTCATCGCCAGCGTGTATCTTTCGGGCTTGCCGCGGAAGTGGACGGTGTAGGCGCCGCGCTCGCTGGTGGCCATGCGTTTGGTGAACGAGCCGGAGTGGACCAGCGCCGGCAGCGATGTGGCGTATGCTCCATGTTTCTTCTTGTATTCCTTCTGCGCGTTGACCACCGTCCGCATGTAGCCCAAGCCGACGGCTTCATCCTGGGAGCGCGCGGCAGGAGCGGCCGTTTGCGCCAGGACTGCCAGCGAGATCAGGACGAGTACCCCCAAACATGCTGGAACTCGCTTATGCATCCCTGAAGCTCCCGCTTTGTGACCAAAGGACAGGCACCAAAAGCATGGCCCTGTATCGTACTCCGTACTTTCGTTTTTGCTCAAACGCGGCTATGCTGGGCCGGAAATCGCAAGAACTCGAGGAATGGTCCAATGTCTTGGAAACCGGCTCCCGTCAAAAAAACGCGTATCCGTATCGCCGTATTGGAAAGCGATCCCCTGCGCTTCGTGGGTTTCCGCGCGTTGTTCGATTCCGAGTCTGACCTGGAGATCCTGGCATCGAGCGTCCCGGAGGTGCCCTCGCTGGGCATCGTGGACGTGGTGTTGCTGGGCAGCCGCAATGGGATCAACCTGTTCGACACCATGGCGGGACTGAAGGCCTCGCGCCCCGACTTGAAGATTATTGTGACCGGGTCGGGCGCTGACGACGAGACCATCTTGAAAGCCCTGGCCGCCGGGGCCAAGGGCTACGTAGACGAAGCAGCCGCGCCGGCAGATTTTGTACAGGCTATCCGTTGGGTGAACCAGGGCTCGGTATGGGCGCCGCGCCGGGTGCTGTCCATTTTCATTGAGCGCGTGACCGCTTCCCCGGGCCGAATCTTTCCCGCCGGGCGCGTCACCTTTACCGATCGCGAAAAAGAAGTGCTCGAACTGCTGGTGGCCGGGCGTTCCAATAAAGAGATCGGCTCGGTGCTGGGAATCGAGGAGCGCACGGTGAAGGCGCACGTCGCCAAACTCATGCGCAAAGTGGGCGTCCAAAACCGCATCGCCCTCTCGGTCCACGCCATCACCCATTCGCTGGTCACGGCACAGTAACCGTTGGACTATCGGGGGACCGGGTCGTCGGGCCATCCACGCTCCTGAGATTAGGATTTATGCCTCTGCTTGTCTCCCCGCCCGCGTCTTGGAGCGCTGCCCCTATTTGACATCACCCGATGACCCGATCTCCCGGTGCTATTCATCGTTACTTGGGTACCGTGACTTTTGCCCATGTCCTTCGGTGACGTTGTGCGATCTCGGATACAGACGCATACTGCACTCACCTACCACAGAACCTGGGAGACCGGGGTTGAGGTCATGGCGCAAGTCATGGTTTCAGCCCCGAATATTTTTTTCCGCAAAACGCTGTTCACCCCTTCTTGCATCTAAAATCCATAAATCGTGAATCGCTGTTCGGTCCCGAAGGTTCTTGCGCCTCCTCGTTGGCGTGCGCAGAATGCACACGCAAATCTCTAGTGTGGGCGCTGCGTAAGTCGCGCCAAGAACAGGAAAAGCAATGAAAAGACTTTTGATTCTGTGGGTAGTGGCAACGTTCGTGAGCGCCGCCTGGGCCGCGGGGGCGCGCGACAAGGTGGCGGAGCGCGTCGAGGCGGCGGGCACTATTCTGGACGAGATCATGGCTGCCCCTGATAAGGGCATTCCTGAGGAAGTGATCGGCTCTGCGCAGTGCGTGGGCGTGGTGCCATCGCTGCTAAAGGGCGGATTCATCCTGGGGGCCGCCTACGGCAAAGGGGTTGTCACCTGCCGGAGCGACAAAGGTTGGAGCGCGCCGGCGTTCTTCCGCGTCGAAGGCGGCAGCTTCGGATTCCAGATCGGCGGCCAGGCGGTTGATCTGGTCATGCTGGTGATGAACGAGCAGGGCATGCAGCGTCTGCTGGCCAGCAAATTTAAAATCGGCGCGGACGCCTCGGCGGCGGCCGGTCCGGTAGGGCGGCACGCCGAAGCGGCTACCGACTGGAAGATGCGGGCTGAACTCCTCACCTATTCGCGGGCGCGCGGCCTGTTCGCCGGCATCTCGCTCAACGGCTCCGTCGTCAAGCAGGACAAGGATGATACGCGCGATTTCTACGGGCGTATGGTGCCGTTCCGTAGCATCCTGACAGGAATAGTTGCGCCGCCCGCCGGATCCGAGCCCTTGCTCAAAGCTGCCACCAAATACGCCGGAGGGACCCCGGTCAAGACCAGCACGACCGAGACGAGCCCGCGGGGTAAGGCAGCAGCAGAGATGAGCACCGACTCCGAGTCGTCGGCCGCCAGCAGCAATCCAAACAAGCCTCTACAGGGTGAGGCAGCCGCAGAGGTGAACACGAACCCGGAGTCGCCGCCCGCCAGCCTCGGCACGAGCAAGCCCTCGCCCAGCGTGCAGAACGAGCCGTCGCCGGCTTCCCCAAAATGAAAGGCCGCAGGGCGTAGTCGCGAGTCGTCAGCGCCCAAGAAGATTTTGTGAAAGGGCACGCCTTCAGAGTTGCTGAAAACCTTTTTTGCGAGCCCGTTTGAATGGGCGCGGCTTAAGCCGCGCCCGAACAAAACAAGAATTGTCATCCTGAGCGCCGCCCGAGCGAGCAGAGCGAGTGAGGGCAAGCGAAGGACCTCCGCAATTCTCCTCCCAAGACGCGTTCGCAAAAAAAGTTTTTGCAGTAGCCACGGCAGGCGTGCCGCCCCGGCGACTCGCGACTGAGTGCGACTAGTGTGTGTGCTTGTGTGTGTGTTTATGCTTCGCGGCGGGTCTTTTCTTCTCTGCCTCCGAGCCGTGTTCGTGCTCTTCCTCGGCCTCTTGATACACAGCGGGACTCCCCAAACTGCCCTTGGGCGGCAGATGACGGACATAGTTCACGATGTTCCACATCTCGCCGTCATCGAGGATGCCATGCCACCCCGGCATGCCTGAGGGCGCAATGCCGTTCTGAATGATCCACTTCAGTTGGCCGTCAGTGTAGTCCTGGACGTCGCGGCTGCTGAGGTCGGGCACGGGCGGATCCATTTTGGCGGCGAACGGTACCCCGGTGTTGTGACCGTCGAGCCCGTGGCAGATCATGCAATGATGCTGGAAGTGCTCCCCGCCTTGCTTCTGGCTCTCCGCGGTATCAGGAACCGGGTTCTTCCATTCTTTGCCGCCGATGGTGATTTTTTGCTTCACTTCTTTGGCAATCGTGCTCTCGATATGGCGGGAGCCTTCTCGCGCCTTGCACGAGAGTAGAATACCCACCCCCAGCACCACAGTGAGAGTTGCTGCTTGCATCCTGCGAGGCATAGCCATTTGCATTA
>DASQXC010000374.1:0-3731 GCA_035639935.1 Terriglobales bacterium | reverse complement strand
ACAGAGAGCTCTAATGCAGAAATTCGGACATGTCCGGAGTATCGGCCATATCGCCATTGCTGGGCGTCCTGATCCCTAAAAAATAGGTGCTATTGTGAGTAGCGATTCTCAAAGCCGAGAGGACCACGGCTTAGCCCAGGCAGGAGTTCGAGGGAGATCGCAGACAGCAGCGGCCCCTCCAGAGTGTTCATCGCGGCGGCGCACCTCAAGTGGGTGGGGAACGTGCAAAGGAATCCGCGAATCAAGCTTTCAGTTGGCGGCGAGAAGTTCGAGGCGCAGTTGCGGTTCCTCGCCGGTCCCGCCGAGCGCGACTGTGCGTTCGCTGTCATGGGGCGGGCGATGAGAGGGCTGGAGTGACGCGACCGAGCACCGAACAATTCCAGGATACAGACCGGTACACCGCCTATCTGCGAACTATCGAGGGCCGGTTACGCCTTGACCTAGGGTGGACGAATCTGCAGCGGTTTCTACCGGTTCGCCTCGGCGGCCAGCGGGCGCTGGACGTTGGCGGCGGTAGTGGGACTCTCACGCTGCGCCTTGCTGAACTGGGCTTCAAGGTAGAGCTGCTGGACAGTTCCGAGCCAATGTTGGCCCAGGCGAGGAGGGAAGCCCATGCCAAGTCGCTCAGCGGACGCATTTCGTTTCGCCAAGCTGATGTTAATTGCCTGTCCGGTCTCTTCGAGCCTTCGTCTTTTGACCTGGTAGTTTGTCACAATCTGCTGGAGTACGTGGAGGACCCTACCGCAGTGCTTCGCGGCCTGGCGGAACTACTCAAGAAAGACGCCAACTCAGTGGCTTCGCTGCTGGTGCGCAACCGCTACGGAGAGGTATTGAAAGCCGCAATCAAGCGCCGTGATCCGGAGCTCGCAAAGGCGGCCCTTTGTGCAGAAACCGTCCTCGATTCCCTCTACGGCCGCCCAGTGCGGTTATTCGATCCTGTCACTATCTGCAGGATGGTGGAGCACGCCGGATGGAAGCTGCTTGCCTTATATGGCATCAGAGTGGTAGCGGATTATTTGGACTGCGAAGCTTTGACGGAGGATGCCTACCAGCGGCTGCTCGATTTCGAACTACTGCTTGGCGCCCAGCCGCAGCTCGCGGCCACGGCCCGATATACGCAAGTTATTGCCGGAGCAGCGAATCGTGGGAGGCAAGCATGAGCCAGGCCACCACCAAGCCGGAGCTGCTTGTGGCCGCCCGACCTGCGGCGCCGGGGCCCTTCGCGCTCGGGCTCGGTCTCACCAATGAATGCAACCTGGCATGCGCCTTCTGTTACCGCGACCCCACGCGCGTCGACCGCTTGAGCTTGGAACAGGTGCGAGCCGTCATGGAAAGTTTGCCTGTGCGCTCCGTCAACTTGGGCACAGGCGAGAACGGGATGCACCCGGAGTTCCGAGAAATCTTGGCCTATCTTCGGGCGCTTCCGGTAAAGCTCACCATTACATCGAATGGCCACAGCACCGCAGTACTATCAGACGACGAACTCCACGCTTTTCACGATATCGAGTTTTCGCTGGATTATCCCACCGAGCGTGAGCAGGATGCCCAGCGCGGTCCCGGCAATTGGGCTCTGATCCATGAACAGGCGGCACGCTGCCTGCGGTTGGGTATCCCTGTGACCTTTATCGCTGTGATGATGAGGTCAAACTATCTGCGCCTGGCGGAAGTGGCACGCGTGGTCAAGCGCTATCGGGCTCCGCTGCGGGTCAACGTGTACCAAGCGGTTCGTTCGGATCTCTATGCCCTAAGCTATGAAGAGTACTGGCGGGGTTTTCGTGCGTTGTTTGCGGAAACCGATGTGATCGCCATCGGTGAGCCGCTGGTTCGGGCTATGGCAGGGCTCGCGCCGCGGTCCGGTGGATGTGGGGTAAGCACCGTGCGCGTTACACCCCGCGGCACTACCCAGCCTTGCGTATATTGGCCAGGAACAGGAGAGCCCCTCTCAGTTGTGCTCTCCCTCAGATCTGCAGTCGTAGAAACTCCGCCCTTCGCCGAAGCACGCACGGTACCCCAGGTCTGCCGCACCTGTGTTTATCTCGAAGCTTGCTACGGAGGATGCGCTGGGAGGCGCCGTATTCAGAACGCCCTTGCTCAGCCGGATTTCTACTGTCCGGTCATCCGCGGAGAAGTACAAAAGCTGGAGATCCGCATCGCTCCCTCGCGGGAGCTTCCCAAAAGCGAAAGCGCCTGTACCACGATCGTGATTGCGCGCGATGAATGACCCAATGATTGACAAGCGGCGGAATAAGTGGGACCAGTTCATGCGATTTCGCTATTCCAGAAAGTTGCTCGCAGTTGGCTGGTGTCCCCTCCTCCTGCTAACTCTTGTACCCGCTGCTTCGGTTCTGGCGCAGGCTCCCGCACCAGAGCGGCCCGCTCAGCCGCGAATAACGAGCAAACCGTACACAGGCGACCTCTCGATTTTCGATTACAAGGATCGGGCCAAAAAACTGCATGTTGCGCGGGTGATGGACATCCTGGGCATTGGTCGGGGAAAAACCGTGGCGGACATTGGGGCGGGCTCGGGATGGTTCTCGGTGCGGGCTGCTCAGCGGGTGACGTCCGCAGGTCTCGTATATGCGGTCGATATCAATCCAGAGGCCATTCGCTACATCCAGGAGCGGGTGCGACGGGAAGGCACCAGTAACATCCGCACCATTCTGAGCAAGCCGGAGGACCCTCAATTGCCGGCGGACGCTATTGATGCCGTCCTGCTCCTGAAGACCTACCACGAAGTAGCCAATCCTGTTGCGCTGCTGGGAAACCTGCATAAGGCGCTCCGACCGAACGCGCGGATTGGCATCATCGATCGCAATGGCAACGGCGAGAATCATGGAGTTGACCGCGATACGGTGATACGAGAGGCTGGTGGAGCGGGATACAGCTTGGTAGGCGAGTACGACTTCGTCAAATCCGACGGTGAAGATTACTTCCTGGTGTTCGAGCCGCTTTAGCTGTTGCCGCTAGTGCTCGCTCAAGACATGCGCGCTTCGGCGATGCGGAGGGTACGACGGCCTCGCTGAAGTTCCCGCCCGATTTCTGGTGCTTTCGATGTTGGCAGCAACCGCGTATACTTGCGTGCTTTTGCGGAGAGCGACCGGAGTTTGGTGCGGGGAGAAATGCTGATGGCAACGAAGCACTCAACGGTGGACGTTCTGGGAAAGACTGGTCCCGCTTCGGCAGGCCAGATTTTCTTCCAGGCACTTGTGCTCGGGCTGCTACTGTTGCTGCTGATCAATTACAAGGGCGCGGCCGGCCTGAATAAGATACGTCAACTGCGGACGACTGGTAGCTTTCATCTTGCCACCCTGCAGATTGGCAGTGAAGCGGGTAACAGTCGGACGGCACTCAGCAATACGCTAGCCTATCTGAAGATCGTGTGGCCAGCGTTGGTCTTCGGTGTGCTGATCAGCGCAGCGGCACGTACCAGCTTGTCGCGGACACCGCTGCGTAGCTTGTTTCACAGCAGCATAATGCGGAATCAGCTTACCGGAGCATTGGCCGGTGCTCCGTTAATGCTGTGTTCCTGCTGTGTCGCTCCGATTTTCCCGGCTGTATATCAGCGCACACGCAAGATAGCACCCGCTCTGGCGATGACACTGGCGTCTCCCTCCCTAAACCCCGCAGCACTGACGCTTTCATTCATCTTGTTTCCGTGGCGCATTGCCGGGGCGCGATTGGCCATGGCGCTGCTGCTAGTACTGTTGGGTTCATTGGCGGTGGCGAAAATC
>DASQXC010000373.1:0-5286 GCA_035639935.1 Terriglobales bacterium | reverse complement strand
AAGCTGCCGGCGGCGAGGCCGTAAGCCGCTCGCTAGATTCGAAGACTACCATTTCCGTCCAGGCGCGGTAACAATGCTATAATCCGCAATCATCGTTTTAGTTTTTGCGGTCTCGTGCGGTTTTTAATAATGCCATGACTTCCATCCCGAGGTTGTCGTATGTCTGGCCATTCCAAATGGGCCACCATCAAGCACAAGAAGGGCGCGCTGGACGCCAGGCGGGGCAAGATTTTCACCCGCCTCATCCGCGAAATCACCATGGCCGCCAAGGGCGGGGGTGATCCTGACAAGAACCCGCGTTTGCGCACCGCCATCCAAGCCGCGAAGGCAGAGAACATGCCCGCCGACAACATCAAGCGCGCCATCCAGCGCGGCACCGGCGAGTTGCCCGGCGCCACTTATGAAGAATTTCAGCTCGAGGGTTACGGCCCGGGCGGAGTGGCGGTGCTGCTCGAGCTCTCCACCGACAACCGCAACCGCACCATCAGCGAGATCCGCCATGTCTTCAGCAAACACGGCGGCAACCTGGGCGAAGCCGGCTCCGTCGCCTGGATGTTTCACAAGAAGGGCTCGATTGTCGTGCCCAAAGCCTCCGCCAAAGAAGATGACCTGATGAACGTTGTGCTGGAGAACGGGGGCGAAGACCTGCGGGATGACGGCGAAAACTGGGAGATTGTCACTGATCCCCATGGCTATGAGCCTGTGCTTGAGGCTGTGAAGAAGAGCAAGCTCTCCGTGACTACTGCCGAGCTCGCCATGCTGCCCCAGAACTACATCAAGCTCGAAGGTCAGCAAGCCACGCAGATGATCCGGCTGGTCGAAGCCCTGGAAGAACAGGAGGACGTGCAGCACGTCTACTCCAATTTCGACGTGGACCTGAAACAACTGGAAGAGGTTGCGAGCTAGTTCCGGGCCTGCGTTTGCACGCAGGCCCTGTCTGCCATTTTTACTTATCTGACGCTCAGAGTGCTGGCATCGACGCGGCGGTCGCCAGCTTTCGACTGTGCGACCTGGATAGCTTTGTCACGAGCTTCGTTTGTAGGAACGTGACCCGAAAGCCGAATCGTCCCTTGGCTCACGGAGATCATGATTCCGCTCGCATCATTGCCCAGCTGGTCCTTTATCGATGAGGCAAGGTCCTCCTGCACTTGTCGCGCATCAGAGACTGGTGTGGCTGCCTCAGGATTGTCAGAGGGGCGGTTTGCGGCAGCGCTGGGCACCGAGCGCGCAGGTGCCGGACGGGCTGCTTCCCCCTGCCCCGTTAAGGCGCCCGTGACCCCGCCAGCACTTCCCGTGCTCGTGCTCTTGCTGCTTTGTGCGGTTTTCGCAGCACGGAAATCCCGGGCGACGGTCTGAAGAAAAGGTTCGGTCCCCGCTGGTGGAGCCACCGCGCCGCTCAGGATCTGGCGGAAGGGCACCTCGTGCCCGTAGAGCGTCTTCGTATCATCATCGTCTTGGGTAATGGCAGCGCCATTCAGGGTAATGCCCGCGAATGCGCCGCGCGCACGCGAGTAGGTCAGCACCTCGGAACGGAGCTGCCAATCGGTGCTGGCTTCTGCATGACGCCCGATGGGCCCGGCAGCTCCGGAAACGTCGGCCCCGATCTTGAACTTGCTATCGAGCAGGTTCTGCATGCCTTTCTGGTTCATCACCAGCATCAGCAGGTCCACGGCTTCGCCACCGATCTGCGCTCCCCAGCTACCGCCCGCAATCTTGATGGGCGCGGGTGCACTCCAGCGGTTGCCGTTATGGCAGGTGGCGACACCTTTGCCGTAGGTGGCCCCAAATACGAAGCCGCCCTTTTTCATGGATGGCACCACAACGACGCATTGCGCACCGGCCAGGATGTCTTCCGGAATACCCTTGTCCGGCGTGGCTATGATTTCGTTGAGCACAGTAGTGGCGGCCTGGATGCGATCCAGTTCCTTGGCGCGGTCGTCTTCGGCCGCCCAAACCGTCGTGCCCCACACTACAATGGTGGCCAGCAAAGCAAGAATGACTCTCCTCATGGCTCTCCCTCACACGTTCTGCAATGATTGTTGGGATGGCTGGGGCAACTCCGGGAGATGCCCTCGGTTGAGGGTAGGCCCGAGACGGAACTCCAGATATTCAGGTACCTTGCATGCCCCGGATGGCGCTCAAGTACTTGCCTTTCTGCTGCAAGTTATTACAATCGTTATAAGACCCGAGTGACGCTGGCCTTTATCTTCTGAATCGCCGGGCGGGCGGTTTTCGGGCCGCCGGCTTGGCCGAGGGCTTGGCGATGAACTGCCCGTCAACCAACTTGATCATGAAGGGGTTGCTGGTGTAGGCGTCGAACTTGGCCACCAGTTGGGTCTCATCTCCCGGCTTCGGCAGTTTGCATTTCGGCGGCGTGCAAGGTGCCACCATGGTCACATTCACGTCTGCCACATTTTTCTCGACGTCATCAGCGGTAGCCGCAAGTTCGAGCTTGTCGCGGGTCGCGGTAATGACCTTGGCCGCAAACGGGATCTCCGTGCCCTTGATTTGCGACCAAACTCGTTGCTGTACGTCGGGCGAGCCATCGGTGAGGATCAATTGCAACTCGTCGAAGTTCATCTCCTTGGGGTTCTTGGTATCCGCCAATCGCTTGGCCTGTTCCGCCGGACTGGGCGCGGGAGCGACGGCAAAATCCGCCGGCGGGGTGGCGCTGGTACGCGCCTGGGCCAGCAATTGCTCCCAGCCATCACCGGAGCCGTGATACTTCGTGTACTTGAACTGTCCATACTTCACGATCTGCGGGTTGTTGTTGCTTAGCGCGGCCGCGCGCGCGATCCACCATAGCCCGGTGGGATTGATGGGCGCGGCTTCCAAATAAGCCAGGGCCAGCGGGTAGACGTCCCGCAATGCGTTGGGGTCGTTGGGGCTCTCCTTGGCGCGCAGATCCACCGCCGTCTGGAGATACTTCTGCGCTGTGGGATAGTCCTTATTCTGCAGGGCACCGAAACCGACTGCGCCGTTGAAGATGATCGCCACCTGTGTCTTGAATTTCTCGAAATCCGCATCCGACATGCCCTCGGGCTTAGTCATGGTCTGCAGGGCCTGCAATCCCCGCTGACCGTACTGTGCAGCTTCGGCGGCGTTCTGCTGCGGGGCTTGCCCCGCCTCGGCAGCCGCGCGCTTGGTATAGGCCACAAGCGCAAGGGCGCGAGCGTTGTTAGGATCGAACTGCAGAATGCGGTTTGCTGTCTCAGCAGTCTTGGCGGTGTTGCCTAGTTTCTCGTAGGCGGCCATCAACTGCTCCAGCGCGTCTTCCTTGACTACACTGTTGGGATACTGTTGCAAGAAATTCTCGAAGGCCTGCGCCTGCAGTTGGGGATTGGACTCACGCAGTGCAGCAATATACGAGTTGTACTCCGCCGGATCCTTGATCTCTTTTTTCTGCTGCGGCTGTGCGGGCGCGCCGGGCTGCGCCGCCGCTTGTCCCGGCTGTGCCTCTCCGGGAGTGCTTGATGGAGCGGTAGGTTGTTGCGCCGCGGCTAGAGCGGCCAGCGCCAATACCAGCGTGACCAGCGAATTCTTCATCTGAGACTCCTTCGGGAATCGGGTCATTGATTCATTGAATCATTTGGGCCCAGCCGTCGGGCATCACTCTTCCAAAGGGGCGATGAGTCAATGAATCAATGACTCAATTTCAGCAGGCCCGGGAACACCGCCGGGTTCACACACCTGCAATTCCAGCGGCGAAGTTGCCGGATTATAAGAACGCTGATGCCCTAAGGCAAGTTGCGTCGGTGGTAACCTTCCCTTTGTCTCGTTGGATGCGGGACACAGCGCTGCTGGATGTTTCAGCACTGGCCGGCACCGAGAAAAGTGGCTTCCCAACCCGACTTGTGAAGCAAGGTAGGTCTCCACGTGCATTGATCACCGGAGGTCGCTTCAATATGGCAAATTCGGATCGAGCCCTCGTGGGACAGATAGCAGTTGTTACCGGAGGCGGCCGCGGCATTGGGGCGGCCATCTCCGCACGGTTGGCGAAGTTGGGGGCTACGGTCGTGCTTTGCGGTCGCACCCACGGCCCTCTTGAGGCAGCGGCGGCCGCCATTCGCCAAGCCGGGGGTCGATGCGATGCGACCGAGTGTGATGTCACGCGGTTGGAAAGTGTCCAAGCGCTGGCCAACCACGTGGAGTCCAGCTTTGGGCGGCTGAATGTGCTGGTGAACAATGCCGGCGTGGGCGGGGTGCGCGTCCCACTGCACCAAGTCCCGCCGGAGAGCTGGGACCAGGTGATGAACACCAATTTGCGCGGCGTGTTCTACACCATTCGCTCGTTGGTCCCGCTGATGCTGCGTTCGGGCGGAGGCCACATCATCAACATCTCCTCCATTGCCGGCAAGAACGCGCTCCCGAACGGCGCCTGCTATGCGGCTTCAAAGTGGGGCCTTAACGGCCTGAGTTACTCCGTTGCCGAAGAACTCCGGGGCCAGAACATCCGCGTGTCCGTCATCTGCCCAGGTTCCACGCTGAGCGAGTGGGGACATCATGGCGGGAAGGACCTGAAGAAGCTGCTGCTCCCCGACGACGTAGCCCATGCCGTGGCCATGATTGTCACCCAGGCGCCGCAATCGTTTGCCAGCGAGATTGTGCTGCGGCCCACCCAGAAACCCTAGGCAGCAGGAACAGGTCGTGGGCGGCGCCGGACAACGTCTGCGTCCTGCTTCCTGCCTCCTGCATCCTGTGTCCTGTTCCTACTGCTTACCTGGCTACTCCCTAACTCGCTACTCCCTGCTCCCTAGTGCGTTTGTGGTACCATCGCGCCCGTAGGAGGTTTTTATGGCGGAAGACAGCGGCGGTTTCGGGTGGTTTCTTGCCGGACTGGGATTGGGGGCGTTGGTCGGAGTTTTGTATGCTCCCAAATCGGGGCGTGAGACGCGGGGCGACCTCCTGCGTTCCGCCGAGGAAGGGCGCGATTATGTGATCAGCCGCGCCCGCCAGGCGCGCGTCCAGGCCGACCAGTGGGTGGAGCGTGGCCGCGAGGTGCTGCACAAGCAGAAGGACCAATTCACGGCGGCCGTCGATGCGGGGCGGCAGGCTTACCACGAGGCCACCGAGGGCGGGGTAAAAAATCCCTAGTTCGACCACGTAGCAGCGCGCCCGCCGATGCTGCACTCGGCGTGCGGCTGGGGTGGTCGGAGTCTAAACCATGGATCCGACACTAAAGGTTTTCATCTACGCCACAGCGGTGGCGGTCATCTTGCAGACGTGCATTCTGCTGGTCATGGCACTCAGCTTACGCCGGACCAGCGCCAAGCTGGAAGCACTGGC
>DASQXC010000372.1:0-3371 GCA_035639935.1 Terriglobales bacterium | reverse complement strand
TGTGCTGACCGGGACTGACATTTCCCAGCGACACCGGCGTGAAGCCGGAGGCGACGCCATCCAGGCGCACCTGCGCACCTTCCGGCGCGCTATTGATGACCAATTCCGCCGGGAGTGACGGGGCTACTGCCTTGTGGCGTGTTTTAACGGTTCTGGCCGGCGGCACGATGTGTATGCGCGTGGGCTCCTGCTCGGGCTCAGCTAATGGTGCCGGGGGCATCACCACCGGATCAAGAGCCGCGGTGCCGATCAAGGGGGCTGCTGCCGCTGCTTCCGCCTCGGCCCGCAGCCGGCGCGCGCGCACTGCGTCCGCGACCATGAAGCTCACCATAACCAGCAATGCGGCGCCAACAATCCCGGCCAGTATTTTGATCTGCTGCGGCGTAAGCGGCCCCGAGTTATCCCCGGCCCGCCGTGGGGGGAGTGTCGAGTGCAAAGGAGCAATCGTCTCATTTGAGTTGTTGGGCGGGGCGGGCCCCGCCGCGACTGGCACGGAGTTCTTCGCCCTAGCCGATGCCGCATCACCACCAGCGAACCTCGGCCGGGGCTCGCTGCCGGGCGTGCTTGGCGCCGGGGGCGCCGAAAGCGGTCCGCCGCCCAAGCTGGGTGATAGGCGTGGGGACCCCATTTCCGCGCGCGGCAGTGGCAGGCTTTGCCATGGCATTTCCCTTACGTACGGCCGACTGGCCGCCCCGCACTCGGCTTCCAGTTCACTCACCATATCTCCGGCACGTTGGAAGCGGTATTCCGGGTTTTTGGCCAGCGCTTTCATGATTGCGCGGCTGATCCCAACATCAACCCTGGGCTTTACCTCGTTCGGCGGCGGCGGCATGGTTTCCAAGATCTGGCGCTTGATCCCTTCAGGATCACCCGCCCCGAATGCCTTGCGCCCGGTGACCATTTCGTACAGGATCGCGCCCCAATTGAAGACATTCGACCGCGCATCGGGCTCCCGACCCTGGACTTGCTCGGGTGACATGTAGCGGAGCTGGTCGCCTTTCTGTTCTGCGATAGGGCCTGGGACAGCGGCGAAGTCCAGGATCTTCACTGTGCCATCCCATTCGGTGAGGATGCTGGCGGGCGTCAGCAAGCGATGGAATACACCTTTGGAATGCGCATGGTCCAGTCCGCGGCAGACTTGGCGGGAGATGTCAAGCACTTCGCGCGAGGAAAAACCTTGCTGAGTAGCTAACGCCGCCTCGAGGGGGACGCCTTCCACGTACTCCATGGCCACGTAAACCAGCCCCTGTTCCTTCGCCCCGGCGTAGATGCTGACGATATTCGGGCTGTCGAGCGCACTCGCCGCCTTGGCCTGCAGCAAAAACTGTTGTGAGGCTCCTATGGCCTGCGACGTGTCGGCTGGCAGCACCCGTAACGCCACGCTGCGATTCTTTGTCGGGTCGTAAGCCTTGTAGACGCTGCCCAGCTCCGATTTTCCTAGTTCACCGACAATCTCGAAACGACCAATCACGAGTGACATAAATTCTCGTCCACTCCCCCGCGCAGACCTACCCTGCCGGAACATCACTAGTCACAATAGCCTGAGTCACCGCGAGGCCGGATGTTACTAAAGTTCTAGCGCGGCGGAGCACTCTGGGTTCGGTTGTGCGCCGCGGAGGTACGCGGATGCGCGCGGATCACTGGTGTTAGCCAGAGAATCCTTCTCTATCCGCGTAAATCCGCGGCGCAAGAACTATTACTCGGACAACTTGCTGATATGCACATCGAAGCCGGTTTTGGGCAGCAGCGACGCCAAATCGAAGGCGCGATACCCCTTGCCGATGATCTCCGTGTGCCGGAAGATCCCCGGCTCGGTTTCGACCATCTGGCGATCGCCGCTGAGGTCGTCAACGAACGCCTGCGCATCTTTGACTCCAGCAGCGCCCTTCCTGGCGTGACGGGTGATTGATTCCGCCGCGTAAGAGCGCACCAGCTTCGGCCAGTATTTCTCCAGCAGCGGCGTGCTGGCAAAGATGTCCGCCCAGACGATCTCGCCGTCAATGGCGACGACCACGCCGACTGCGTTCTGATTGCGCAATTGCCGTATGACGCTTTCATAGGAACGCTCGATGGGCGCGGCCACTGCGTCCACCTTCTTCTGAACTTCGTCGTTGCCCATCACTCGGGCATAGGAGCTAGTGCTGCCGACGGAAGCTTGCGGTGCTGCGCTTGCCATTTCCGCCACCGAGCGGTTGACCTCGGACCACACTTCTTGCTGGTTCTTCTCCGCCATGGCTTTGCTGCGGACGCTCGGTTGCGCCATCTGCGTGACGTATGCGCTCTTGTGGCTGCCGGAGCCGATGCCTCCAAATTGCGCTGTTGTGCCCGTCCAGCGGCCGGGCTCGACGCAGAACACACTTAAGTCGATGGGATCACTATTCGCCGGCACGATGCGGTCTTTCCCGACTACCCGGTCCTGCTTGCCGCCGGTCACGATCTCCCCTGCCAGCAGCAGTAGCGGCCGGTCGGAGTTGTTCAGCAGCACCAGCCGGTTCACCTGCGCTCCGTCATATCTTTGTGGCAACGGACGGCGGCGCAGCAATGGCTGCACCTCCCCGGCCTCGCGGACCACGACCTCGCCTGAGCGCAGGCCCTCATCCAGTGTGATGAACATATGCGCATCACGCTGGCGGCCAGTGACGACTGGAAAAATGGTCAGATTGCCATGCGTGATGGGCGACAGCACGCGATATTCGCCCTCGGAAACGTCTTCCGCCGGCCGACCGCTCCAGGCGGCTGCTCCGCCGACCATCAAAGCAAACAGCCCGAAAACCCCGAACCACGTAGCGCGAGTTAATGTCATTTCGTTCCTCCCCAGGACCAGCGTGAGTGCCAGTCTTGCCTGCCTGAAGAACGGCGGAAGGGTGTTTTCTTGCATCCAAGTTGGTACCATCCAGCAACACAGTCGTGCCGGAGTGACGTCCTGAGGTCATGAGTGGCGCTGTCCAAATGCCCGGTCCGCAGTCGCCCGCAGGAAGGATTCACCCAAGCGCCGTTTTGGAGCTGTACGAGCGCAGCCGTGCCGCCGATTTTGGCCTCTCCGAGCAGGAATTCGCCCGAATCCTGGATGGAATCGCCGCCAAATACCTTCCGCCCGAAATCAAGGTAAGCGAGGTGCTGGACTTCTTCCGCGGTCTGCGCCTAGAGGAGTTGGCCCTGGCTCGCGCTTGCGCTGCAGGACATGAGCGGGCCTGGGAGCTTTTTCTGACTCGTTATCGCGAGAAGCTCTACGACGCCGCACGCGCGATCACACGTGAAGACAGCTCGGCCCGCGAGCTGGCCGATTCGCTCTATGCCGATCTCTATGGCGTCAACACGCGCGATGGCAGCAGAGCCTGCAAACTGAACTATTACACCGGTCGCGGTTCGCT
>DASQXC010000371.1:0-4611 GCA_035639935.1 Terriglobales bacterium | reverse complement strand
ACACCCTGCGCCTCTGGCGCTACGAGCCAGCCACTTGCAATGGCATCCCGATGGAGGCGGAGGGGACAGTGGAGTTTCCTGGATGGAGCCATTGAGCCATTGAGCCATTAAGTCATTGGGCCATTGTGGACCATTGGTGACCACGCCAGTTTCCATCAACAATTCAAGCCAGCAGACGGTTTCGTCGGCCTCATCTACAACCACGCAGATCCTGGCTAGAAACTCCGGTGCAGAACGCGCACGGCACACGGCCGCCCGATTCGCCCGTTGGCCTTCGGCCGGTCCAATGCGGCGGCGGCTCAATGGCCCAATGATTCAATGACTCAATGAATCAATCCTTCACCTTCCTTGCTCCTCCAAAAATTTCTCCACCTCCATGGCTGCCATGCAGCCCGTGCCGGCGGCGGTGATGGCCTGGCGATAGCGGCGATCCGCAACGTCGCCACAGGCATATAGGCCTGGAATGCCGGTGAAAACGTAATCGCGCGTCTTGAGATAGCCGTCGGTATCGGTGTCGAGCTGGCCGTCAAACATTGCGGTATTAGGCACGTGCCCGATCCCCAGGAACAGGGCGCTGGTGGGAAAGATATGCGTGTGCCCGGTATTGACAGTGCGCAGCTTGAGTGCGGTGACCTCTTGCTTGTCCACGTTGTACACGTCTTCCACCACGGTGTTGGTGATGAAGTGGATCTTGGGATGGCTCCGGGCGCGGTCAAGCATGATCTTGGAGGCGCGGAACTGGTCGCGACGGTGGATGATAGTGACTTTGCTGGCAAAGCGGGTGAGGAACAGGGCCTCCTCCATGGCGGAATCGCCGCCGCCGATGACCGCGATCTCTTTTCCGGAAAAGAAGAACCCATCGCAGGTGGCGCAGGAGGATACGCCATGTCCAATGAGCGCTTGCTCGTTTGGTAACCCCAGCCAGCGCGCGCTCGCACCGCTGGCCACGATCAAGGTGCGCGCGTGAACCGATGGCTTTCCACCCTCGAGATGCAAAACGAAGGGACGGCTGCTGAGGTCGGCGCGATGGACGTGGGCGATATCGAACTCCGCGCCGAAACGCGCCGCCTGCGCCTTCATGTTCTCGATCAGCTCCGGACCCTGAATGCCTTCAGGAAAGCCGGGGAAATTCTCTACCAAGGTAGTGAGCGAGAGCTGTCCGCCGGGCTCATGGCCTTGAAGCACCAGCGGCTTCAGGTTGGCCCGCGCCGCGTAGATGGCGGCGGTCAGCCCGGCGCAGCCGGACCCGATTATCACCGTATCGCGCATTTCCATGGCTTCTTAGATTAACGATTCGGGAGGGTGATTCAAAGCGCTCGCGGGTGTTGGCTATTGGCTCTTTGGTGTTGGCTTGGCGCTCTTGGATGCGTTGGAATGCGCTTGCGGGCTCTGAAGCCCCAGCCGCGCCAATTCCGGAGGAACGCTCTCGCGCGCCCCCAATGCGGCGCGGTATCGGTTCATGATGCGGCTGGCGGTCACAAATAAGCTCTCATAGGCGGTCTGATCGGCCTGCGGACAGCGGGACAGGGCCAAAGAAGGTTTGCCGAAACGTTCAATGCGAATGCGGTCTGCCGGGGTATCGCCAGAAAGGACCGCGGCCGGACTAGCCACTGCGGAAACACTGTCCTCGATCGAGACTTGCATCACGTCCTTGGGCTCACGCCAGCGGACGACTACCGTCTCGATGATGTCCTTCCCATCCAGGCTGACGGAATACTGAGCATTGGTCAGCGGCGACTCGGGCGGGAACTCCCGCCGGACGCGCACCCAGGACGCTAGAGCCGCATCTGGCGCGGCCGGCGTCCCCGGCGCGCCCGAGGTTGGCGCGCTGGGGTTCAAGGCCGTGCGCCCGCGCGCGATCTCGAACTCCGGGCCGAAACGGGCAGCGGTGGGAATGCGCTCCAGCGCAGCCGCGATCTCCTGCTTGTCCCCCTCGCGAGGGGAACACACGTTGAGATAATTGATGCGCACTTGCATGTCGTTCTGCTTGGGTTGCTGCGCCTGCGCTCGTTCGCCCGAAGCAAAAACCGCCACAGAGACACAGAGGCACACAGATATTGAAATCATTTTCCCTCTGTGCCTCTGTGCCTCTGTGGCAGACTTCACCCAGCGATTGTAGATCAGGTAGAGGTCGGCGGTCGCCTGTCGCGGTTTGTCACTTGGATTCCGGTGGTGGCGCGAAAGACGAAAGCCAGTCGCCTCCTCCGGCGGCAAGCCTTGAAGTTCGCGCTTGCGGCGCTGGACTTCGCTCAGTTCGCAAATCTTCGGCGGCTCAATGGCCCAATGACTCAATGCCACAATGACTCAATGGTTAAGTTCCCGTCCGCTCCAGCTTCAATCTGATATTGACGAAGTTATAAGGCGGCCACGGGCCGGTATATTTGAAGTTGAGCCGCTTGCCGTACTTGCGGGCGATGTTGTTCACCGCCGCATCGAAATCAGCTTCCCGTTCGCGCTGCAGGAGGAACGCAGCATTCATGATCATTTTGTCGCCGATGGGCTTGTTGTCGCGCGATGCTATGCACACCGAGCGCAGCGCACTATAGATTTCCCGCAGGTACCGCCCGGCGCGCTCGGATAGCGCCTTGTCGACCATGCGGCCGAGCTGCATGCGGGCGAGGTAGGTGGATTGCAGGTGCTTGCGCGTGATCTCATGCTGGAAACGGCGAATCTCCTCGTCTTCCCGCTTCAGCTCCTCAACGATACGGTCGCGGTCCCAGGTGACCTTGAGCCCGAATTCCAGCTTGCCTTTCATCTGCCTGAGCACGTCCTTGAGCCAAGGAAAGATGCTCTTGAGCACTTCGCGGATGTCTTCGTCGGTGCGAAAGACGCTGCCGAAGCTCATGGGAATGATGGTGTGGTCCTTCATGACGGTTTCGATGACACGCTCATGGGCGAGCGCGTTCTCGCGTGTGGGATCGAATATGAAGGCTGTGGTCTTGCTGGCTACGGCGGCAATGTCGCCATGGTTGACCGTGTAAACCGTCTCGCCTGTACCGCCAATCCCGATACGGCCAAAGTTCAGCGGCCCACGCGCCTCGATCACCCCGTACACGTATCTCCCTTCCGGCGGCGCAGCCGCCTGCGCCGGCGCAATGCGCGGCGCCCCCGTCTCGACGGCGTGAATGCCGCGATTGTGATCGCCGCTTTCCAGTGCAGGCAAGACCGGCAGGCGGGTTAGCCGGGCTTTACCGATCGCTAGCTTTTGCTTGCTCATCGGCGCTCCTCAACTGGGCAGCGATGGTGTCGAGAAATTCCTCGATGTCAATAGGTTTGAACAGCACCGTAATGCCGTTGAGCTGAGCCCGGTCGCCGATGTCCTGGCTGACGTAACCGGTGAGCAGCAGCCCTGGCAGGGCCGGCTGCTGGCGGCGCGCATACTCCAGCACCTCGAAACCGGACTGTTTTCCCTCCAGCGACAGGTCGCAAAGCAGCAAGTCGAGCCTCTCGCTTTCCAATGCCCGGAAGGCTTGCTGAGAGGACCGCGCGGGGACGACCTCGTACCCCTTCTGCTCAAGCACCATCTGGTAGGTGGTGAGCACGGAAGGCTCATCATCCACCACCAGGATGCGATGTTTGCGGACGCCGGTCATCAGCGCACCGCCGGCAAGTCAATTTTGAAAACCGTCCCCTGACCGACGCGGCTCCGCACACGGATCTTGCCGGCATGATTCTCCACTATCCCTTTCACGATCCACAGGCCCAGCCCGGTTCCCTTCTCCCCTTTGGTAGTGACGAAAGGCTCGAAGACGGAATGCAGGAGGTTTTTCGGGATACCGGCGCCCGTATCGGCGACCAGGATGCGTATCCAACCGTGGATACCATCCGACGCAGGAACGTGACGAGTGCGGATGGTCAGAACGCCCTGTTGGGGCATACTGTCCTGGGCATTGACTACCAGATTGGAGAGCACTTGCCGAAGCTGGTCGGCCGAACCCCTGGCGGGAGCCAACTTTCCCAGGCGCGACTCGACGCGGATGCCCTTCTGCTCCAGTTGCCGCGAGAAGAGCAACAGGGTGTCCTCGACGATGTCGTTGATGTCCACCGGACCGACTTGATGCGCGCTGCGATAGAGCCCCAGCATCTGGCGGACGATGCGGGCCACGCGCTCGGTCTCGCTCTTCAAGATCTGGTATACCGGAACCCCATCGGACTGCACCTTGTCGGCCAGCAGGAAGATAGCGTTCTTGATGGCTTCCATGGGGTTATTGATCTCGTGGGCGATGGTACCTGCCAGGCGACCAATAGCCGCGAACTTCTCCATCTCCAGCATGCGGCGCTCCAGCTTGAGCTGCTCCAGTTTGCGGACCGCGTTGAAGTCGCGCAGCACGGTCACGGCGAAGGCCACCTGGCCGCGGTCATCGTAGATCTTGCCGGAACGTGCATCGTATTCGATCTCCGCCCGGGTCGCAGGATGGACGAGGCGCATCGGCCCGCTCTCGCGGTCGGAGAATGAGAAGGTGAAGGCGGTGAGGTAAGCGCCGAGCTTGGCCTGGTTGCGGACCTGGATTGCCCTGCTGTCGTCCTCGTTTTCGCCATCCTTCTCCGGCCCGAACAGCTCCTGAGCCAGTGGGTCGAGTAGGACCAGCTTGGCGGCCCCGTCACTGACCA
>DASQXC010000370.1:0-19407 GCA_035639935.1 Terriglobales bacterium | reverse complement strand
TGAATAACAGTGGGCAACTCTACATTGGCGACTCGCGTGCACCCCTTGAAAGGTTTGTCCAGAGGCGCCCCTTTGTCCACACCCAGCAGCCATATGGGTCACTCAGGTCGAATCGAAAGGTCACATGGAGGTTTGCCTATGAGGCAGAGTTTTTACGCCGTGCTCCTTGCGCTGTTATCCGTGGGCGTATACGCGGCCGCTCAGGGATCGAATTCACCCAATAGCGAGCATCAGCTGGTAGCACAGGATCAGGACCGCAACGCCAGCCAGCAGGCCGCGTCCCCGGCTCAGACCGGCAAAGCCCAAGAAGAAGAGGGCGAGCATCAAAAACACGCCAAGAACGACAGCGAGGAAAAAGCTGAGGGGCATGAAGGCAAAGGAGAGCGGGCCGAGAACGAGAGTCTGGGGCGCCAAGTTCAGCAGCAATTATCTACGGATCCAGCCCTCTCCAATGTGCGCGCGGAAGTACGCGGTAAGGACGTCGTCGTGCTGACCGGCACGGTTGCAGCCAACAAAGACCGCAAACATGCCGAGCAATTGGCCGGGTCTGTGCCTGGCGTCCGCAAGGTCAGGGACAAAATCAAGGTCGGCTCAGCCGCAAGTGCCGGCGCCGCGACAGCCGGTGTCCCCGCTGGAACATCGGTCTCGAGCACGGAGCCAGCAACTGCTTCCAGCAATACCGCCGGCAGCATCGCCGGGAACACGCAGGCACAGCCTGGGACCAGTCCCATGGCCGGCAGTACCCAGATCCAAATTCAGAACGCCATCCAAAACCAAGTCTCGGGCAGCAATGTGACCGTCAATGAGACGGTCAATAACATCGTTCTCAACGGTATAGTACCGAGCGAAGAGGCAAAGGAGCGCGCGTTCCAGATCGCGCAGCAGCATGCTCAAGGCAAGCAGGTCATCAATCAGTTGGTTGTGGCGGCGGCCTCGGCAGCGGGTGCAGCCGTGGGAAGCAGTACGCAAACCGGCACTGCGCCGTCCAGCACGGGCGCCAGCGATCTCCGGACGCAGATCCAGCAGGCCATTCACAACGAACCCACACTATCGTCCACAGTGGCGCAAAACGTCGTCGTGAACGTGCTGAATAACAACATCGTCCTCTCGGGAACGGTGCCCAGCGAAACCGATAAGGAGAAAGTGCAGCAGGTGGCGCAACAGAAGGCTGGCGGGATGCAGATTGTGAACAACATCCAGGTCAGCTCCTCGGCCTCCTCGACTTCTGGCGATTCGGGCCTAGGAGCGACCGGTGGCGTTAGCGGGACCAGCAGCTCGAATGGTCCTTCGACTTCAGCGCAAACTGGGGCGGGAATCTCCGGCGCGACCTTTACAGCCCAGAGTGCTAATGATCTGAAGTCGCAGATTGCGAACTCACTCCAGAAGGAGCAACTCACGGGAGTTATTGTCAGCGTGACTGACACCACGGTGGAGTTGACGGGCACTGTCCAGAACGGCAGAGAGAAGGAGACGGCCAGGCGGATCGCTCAATCCTATGCCCAAAACCGGAGGGTGGTGGACCACATCAGGGTGACGGGCCCGGGACAAGGCACGGAGATGAATCCCGGCTCGCAAAAGCGCCCCATGAGTGAATACTACCCTTCGGATATCAATCCCAATACAACTAATCCCTCCCCCAACCCTATGCCTCCGCATCGGTAACGGAGGACTGAATGAGCGGGGTGGTCTGCGGGCCACCCCCAAATTTTTGCCCAAGCGGATTCCAAAATTGGTGTAGCTGTGCTTGGTGAAAGGGCACGGCTTCAGCCGTGCCGTCCGGCGTCAGAAATGCGCAGCCTTTAGGCCCTGAGGGTCTTAAAAGTCGTGCCCCTTCACAAAACATTTATGACAGCAGTTTTATTGCTACCATTGCGCTTACCGCTTCAGCAAATCCACGGGTTCGCGAACGTCGGTCACGCGGAAATTGCGTGCCAGCGCGGGATAGCGCTGCGCCACCGCTTCGTACATCTGGTAAGCGATCCGGCGATAGGAGAAGTGTCCGGCGGCAGTCGTGCGCAGCTCGGAAATGTATGCCGCCTCAGCCAGATCCATCTTGAACAGCGTGCGCTTGCGAAAGCCCAGCGGCAGCAGATAGAGCGTGTCAGTCCGTGCCTCTTCTCCAGAGGTTCGTTTGAGTTCGGCCACGGTATCCCGCACATGTTTCATAACGCCCTCATAGCGCTCGCGCAGGCTGGCCGCAACCAGCTCCTCGGGTGTTTCGTAACCGTGTGCATCGGTGAACGCCTGGTGGATCTGGACGCAGCGCCGATGGCGGTGCAGGTCGCGGAAGCCGCCAATGTCCATGAGGATGTCGAAGCGGAACTTTTGCCCGGCGCAGAAGGCGCGCAGCAGCTCATCGTGAGCGCCGCGATGCTTGACCCCGAGATCGATGATCTCCCGGCGCTCGCTGGGGTTGATCGTGGCGACGCGCTCGCGGATTTGCCGGTAGGGATACGCACAATGCTCGTAGAGCAACGTAGTTGCGATCTCGAGTTCAAGAGGCTCGTCATCCAGCAGATCGACTGCAGGCGCAGGCTCGATGGCGGCATGGCCCATCAGCTCACGCGCGGCCGCTTCCAGTTCGCCCCGGCTGCGCATGAGATAGGGACTGGCCTCGGCATATTTGACCAGGGTCGGGGCCGGCCGCACTTCTTTCAACAGCAGATCGCGGAATCGATTGCCCCAACCATCATCGCGCCGGTGGATCTCCTCCCACAGCTCACGGAAGTCGGCATGGTTCAAGTTGTATGCGGGATCACGTGCAGCTTCCTTCAAACTCTGCCCCAACGCGCGCACCTCCGCGAAGCGGTCGGACAGCAGGCGCGAGATCTGCGATTCGAGCGTGCGCGCATTGACGATCTGTCCCAAGGAAGTATTGGTGGCCAGCGGCAGCAGGTAACGCGCGACGTCGAAGGCGCGAGCGCGCAGCGTGCGCTCGTACGCCTCCTGCTTCATCTCACCAGCACGCGGGGTGCGCTCGGCGAGGTGGCGAAACATGCACGCCGAGATCGCCTGATACTCAGAGAAAAGGAAATCCACAGTGTCGCTAAAGAGCCGCCGCGCCTCACTGCTCCCGCCGAAATCCGGCAAGTAATAGTCAGGACGGGAAAAGTCCTGGTACCGCGTGGAGCGTTCCTGCCCGTCCCAACGTTGCTCGTCCACCACGGCGATGGCAGCCAGGATGGAAAGCCGCTCGATGGCCATGGCGATGTGCGCCAGGTCTGCAATCGAACGGTGGCCGTACTGGAAGTAGTACGTGTTCAGGAACTTCTCGGCCCTTTGCTGGCTGATTTCGCGCAGCGACTCCTTCATCGAGAGCGCCGAACGCGAATACTTGGCCATGGCGTAAGCCTGCACCTCGGGCTCGACGCCGTAAACCGCATAAACGGAAGTGGAGACCGGCAGGCCGGTCCTTTTGTCGATTTCGTTGGACATTTACAGCGATGCTATTCCGGAACTGAGACCGCGGCAAGCACAGACAGACAAACAACGAACTGATCGGGCGTTTGGCTGGAGCCGTAAAAAGGTGCAGGCAGTGGAAGCGCAGGCCTTTTAGGCCTGCGAAAAAGCGGCTCAGTGGCTAAAGCCGACCTCCGTGAAGGCGCAGTTTTTGCCGGGCTGAAGCCCGGACCTTCCGCGAACTACACCAAAGCTGAAGTCGGCTAACTCCCATGGATATACGCCCGCATAAGCCTGACCTCTTCGTCCTTTTCCGTCAGGTCTCGCAGCAGAATATCGCGGAGCGACACAATCCCTTTGAAGGTCCTACCGTCGCAAATCGGCAGGTGGCGAAAGCCGTGCTCCTTCATCAGCAGCATGCAGTTCTCGATGCTTTCGCGGATCTCCACAGTCAGCGGGCGGGGGGTCATGACCTCAGACACGCGGGTTTGCGCCGGATCGCGCCCTTCGGCCACCACCCGTTTCATGATGTCGCGTTCGGAGAAGATGCCCACCAGTTCCCCGTCGCGCAGCACCGGGAGGGCGCCAATGTTGTGCGCGACCATGTGCCGTGCCGCCTCGAGCACACTCTGGTCCGCCGTGATGGTGTGAGCTTCCTTGTCTTTGACCAGGTCGTAGATACTGGCCATACGACGCCTCCCCGGTCTCGCCGATTGCTAAACAGAGCAAGTATGTGCCAGGCTGCGAACAGGGCGAGCGAGACCGTCTGCGGGCGGTCTGCTCAGGGTCCCTGATCCCGGGGCCCATATATTACTTGTCCGAGTCAAAACTGTCGAGGATACGGTTGTTGGCGTCCAGCATCACCCGCCGACTCTGGGTCTACATGAAGATCAAATACGAACACGCCCACAGGCGCGTGGGAATACTGCCCCGCGGACGCGCCGTCAGGATCACGTTGTAATCATCGCTGACTTCAAGCCGGTCGAGTATGGATTCTCCACCGCGTGGTGCCAACGTGGCCAAATAGCGCAGGAATTCGTAAATCTCGTTGGATCCGCCGTAGCCCGGGGCGGCAAAGGAAAGATCAGCAGCAGCCTGGGCGAAATGCCAACCCAGCGACGCGGCGAGCCCTACCGCCTTTTCGTATGCCGCGCCGGGAACCGCACCCGGTGCGGGATTATCGAAAACAATACGCAGCTTGCGTTCGTCCTCGCGGGTGAATTCACGCACTTTCAGCGACATAGACTTGGCCGTGGCCTTCCAGTCCACGTGCCGCGCCGAATCCTCCGGCATATACTCGCGGATGCGGTAGAGATCGTGTCCGCGGCCGCGCACGAAACTCTCGAACTCCCCCGTGATCATGGGCAGGACTTCAAACATCTCGTCGGCTGGCTCGACCGATGGATACACAATGATCTCGCGCGAGAGCGCGATCCGCCGCGTCTTCACCAGGAGCGAGAACGGAAAGCGTGTTGAGATGCCAAAGCTCTTCTGCTGGTATCGACCGCGGCGGTTGAAGCGCAGTTCCAGGGCGGCAGTAGCTGCGTTTTGGGCGGCAATATGCGGGAAGTACACAGGTGTGCTGAAGATCGCCGGAGTCGAGCGGGTCTCGCGCCGGGCGCGCAGCACCAAATCCGGCACGCGAAACCATTGCCGCTCGGGCGCGGCGTCGAAGGGAAAGCTAAAGATTGCCCGCTCCCAACGCCAGCGTTTCCCCACTACCTGCGGCCTCGGCGAAACGACGTTAACCGAGAACGAGGACATTCTCCGACGACGATTGTGCAGGGTCAGGCGGGCGAGCGCAGCGGCGCCCGCGAAGACGTGGGCCGGAACCGAGACCTCCAGCTCAAGGCGGCGCAGCACGGCTGCGGAAGCGATCCCGGAGACCACAATGGCCGCGAGCATTGCCGACACCACAAAGAACAACAGGTTGTTACCGGTGTTCAGCGCCGCGATCGCGATCACCAGCACGAACACGCTGTAAACCAGGCCTTCGCGGGTAACGTCGTAATCGAGTGCATCACGCACGCGGGCAACTGCCACTCGCCGTGCCAGATACGGAACGGTAGTCACCGCGACCACTCCGGCCAGCACTAGGGCCAACGAGGCCAGTACAACGGTTGCCGGCAGATTCCCCGATTGTCGGGTGACCGTGGAAAGGAGCGCAGCGGCAAGGGCCAGCGCCAGCCCGGCGAGCGCGAGGAAGAAACGTATCCAGGCGCTGCGCTCGATCCCTGAAAGCGCCGATTGGATGGCCTGTCGCATTGGATCCCGCTGAGATTCTACCGGAGTGGCCTCTCCTGCAAGTAATTCTAGAGCGGTGCCTGCTGCAGAGGGACGATGAAGTGAATGCCGTCAACCTGCTTTCCTTGTAACCGGGTGTCGTTCGTTATGAACAGATCAACCCCGGCCGCTGCGGCGCAGGCTAGCTGGATGGCATCCGGAGCGCGCAGCGACTGATCGCATCGGAGCGACGCATAGATCCTTGCCGCCTTGGCATCCAGTGGGACCAGAAGTGACGTCCCGGTGATGGCCTGGTCGTACTTTTCGCAAAGTTCGGGGTCTTCTGCTTCGATCGGCTTCACTAGGACTTCTCCAAGCGTCAGCGTCGAGGTAAGCAATTGGTCCCCCCGCGCCAGCATCCTAGTGCGGAGGCTGACCGCAGCCTCGGAGAATTCGCCGTAGTCTTCAAAGAGATAAATGAAAATGTTGGTGTCCCAAAAGATGCGGCTCATTCCCAACCCTCGCGCAGACGGCGCACGTAATCATCTGCGTGCTCCCTGGCCCAAAGCTGTTTGCCGGAGCCGCGCAATAGCAGCAGCGGATCTGCCTTGGGAGCGTTGCTGACCGCTGCCGAGGACCACTCGCCATACCAGGCAAGCAAGCCACCGTACCCATGGGGCAGGTCGTACCGCGATGGTGTGGTCTTGGCACCCTCGCGTTGCGGATGATACGAGTCACCCTTGCGGAAGAGCCGGCGGCGTCCCGGTGAGGTTTCGAACAGCATCCGGTAGCGGCCAGGGTTGGGAGGACGATTGGCCACGCAGTGCTGGACCACGTGAACGTAGAATCCGGGTCGAAGAGGTTGGCTCAGTCCTTCCCTCTTCGCCCGTTCCACGACCTCCTCCACTGTGAAATCAGCCTGCCCCGGCTGCTCCCGATGGAGTAAGGCAGTGACAATCCAAACTTCGTCCGCGACCTTCAGATGAATCCGGGACGACACAGTGGGCATGCTGTTCTTTCCTCCGTTGCCCTTTGAATTCTCTGCCGAAACAAGTATACTATGTAATAATGAATCGTCAATGAGATCGTGTATCAAATCGCATGTAACAGTATGTAAAAGAAGCACGACATCTCAGGCGGTGACTCCGTCGCGACCAAAACCCATTTTTGTCTAATCAGAGTCGCCTTACGAAACTGGATTATGAAAAACGGGCTGGTCACTGGTGACCGCGTCTGGCTGGAGATCGTGAAACCGTACCACACGTTCAAAGCCGTTCCGATGCAAGCCACGCTTTCCGCGAAGGGGATAGCAAAATGAAAAGACGACTTGTTCTGATCGTCGCTGCGTTGTTCGCTGCTGTCCTTCCTGCATTCGGGGAAATTACAGCTGGGAAGATCACAGGTAATGATGTCTTGGACCGTTGTCAGACCGCTGTTCGGTTTGCTGACAATGATGGGGCTCCTGTTGGAGAACACCTCGACGCTGGCTGGTGCTTTTGCTGGGTAACCGGAACTCTCGAACTGACAAAGCTGCATAACGACTGGACTACTTTCATTAAGCAAAAGCCGACGCTCTTGCAGTTCTGTCTTTCTCATTCGATTCCGGTGATTCAAGCGGTCAGGGTTGTTGTGAAGTATCTGAAAGAGCATCCCGAACAACTACACGAGGATGGAATGGGCCTAACCATGACCGCACTGAAGAATAGCTTTCCTTGTAAGTGAGCGCGTGATGCCCCGTTGCCCCGGCAGGAGTAAAATTTGCTTAGGAAGGCTATGCGGTAAGCTGTGTTTATGGCAACCCTGAAAGAGATAGTGGACCAAAAAGTTCGGGAAGCAGCGCCTGAGCTCTACGAGAAGCTCGATGATCGTAACCGCGTGCGCTGCTACTCCTGCGGCCATCAGTGCCCGATTCCGGACGGTCAGGCCGGGGTGTGTAAAGTCCGCTACAACCAGGGCGGGACGTTATACGTGCCCTGGGGCTACGTGGGCGGCGTGCAATGTGATCCCATCGAAAAGAAGCCATTCTTCCATGCCCATCCCGGCGCGCTGGCGTACAGCTTCGGGATGCTGGGCTGTGATCTGCATTGCTCCTATTGCCAGAACTGGGTGACTTCGCAGGCGCTGCGCGATCCACAGGCGGTTTCGCCGCCCCTGACAGTCACCCCTCAAGAACTGGTTCAGGAAGCGCTCAGCTTGGGCGCGAGAGTCCTGGTCAGCACCTATAACGAGCCGCTGATCACCAGTGAATGGGCGGTAGCTATATTCAAAGAGGCTAAGGCTGCCGGCCTCGAGACCGGATTCGTCTCCAACGGCAACGGCACGCCGCAGGTGCTGGAATTTCTCCGTCCGTGGGTAGACCTCTACAAGGTTGACCTGAAGAGCTTCGACGACCGCCATTACCGCCAACTGGGGGGCCGCATCGAGCCCATCTTGCGGACCATTCGCCGGCTGTACGAGATGGGATTTTGGCTGGAGATTGTGACTTTGCTCATCCCCGGCTTCAACGACTCCGATGATGAGCTGAAACGGATGACGGAGTTCCTGGCCGGCGTTTCCCCCGACATTCCCTGGCACGTCACTGCGTTCCACCAGGACTACAAGATGACCGAGCCGGAGAATACCCCGCCGGAGACGCTCATGCGCGCCGCCGCCATCGGCCGCGAGGCCGGTCTGCGTTTCATTTATGCCGGGAATTTGCCGGGCGAGGTTGGCGACTTGGAGAACACTTATTGCCCAAATTGCAAGGCGCTGCTGGTCGAGCGTTTCGGCTACTTCATCCAGGGATATCATCTGACGCCCGATGGCTCCTGCCCCGAGTGCCATCAGCAGATCCCTGGGCATTGGGATAAGAGATTTCAGGGCCAGATCACTTCGCACCCGTTCTTGCCGCGCTTCCGCGCGCGTTCGCCTCTGATCTCGCTGTCGTAAAGTGGTGGATTTGTGGAGACGCAGCATGCTGCGTCTCTACAGTCCTACTGAGATTAGCTTTGCCCGTCCGCCACCCGCTCCCTATACCGGTGCCATACGAACACCAGTAGCACCCCGACCACGATAGCGATCACCAAATTCACCCGCCCCATGACGTGCACCAGCCTGTCCCACTCGCTGCCGAAGAAGTAGCCGACCAGCGAGATGGTGGTGACCCAGGCCGTCGCTCCCATAAAGTTAAAAAGCACAAACTGCCGCCACGGCATACGCAGCACGCCGGCCAGTGGCCCAGCAATGATGCGCATTCCGAAAATGAAGCGAGCGAAGAAGATGGCGAGATGGCCATGGCGCTCGAAGAGCCGCTCTCCCCGGCGAATGGTGCGGTCGCGGACACGGAAAACGTGCTGGTAGCGCTCGAGCAGCGGACGCCCACCACGGCGTCCTATCAGATAGCCCAGATTGTCGCCCATGGTGCAGGCGGCAATCCCCAGCAAGATGAGGTAGGGCAGGCGCAGTTCGCCCTCATCGTAGGCGAGGAAGCTGGCGAACAGGAGGACGGTCTCGCCCGGCACGGGCACGCCGGCATTCTCCAGCAGGAGCACCGCGGGAACGGTCCAGTAGCCCCAATCGCGGAAATGGTCCGCCAGGAGCTGGAAAAGCCAATGCATCCGGGCCGTCTCCCTGGCCGACTAGCCTACAGGGCAAGGGCCTCTTCAACCAAACCACTGGGTAGAGTGCCGGACCGAACTGGAGGGACTGTGCTCTAAGCTCCACCATCCGTTTACTTGCCCCTGTCCATAGCTGCGTTGGCCAGCCGGTCGGCTTCGGCGTTCTGCTCGCGGCGGACGTGCTCGATGCGAAACCACTGCAACTGTTGCGTTAGCCGCCGCGCTTCTTCATACAGCGGACGGAGGTCCGGACTGCGCACCTTGTACACGCCATTCATCTGCCGCACCATCAGCTCGGAATCACTTAGCACCCGCAAGCCGGAGGTTTTATGTTCCAGCGCATAATTCAGTGCCGCGATGAGCCCGGAGTATTCTGCGACATTGTTGGTGCGGCGGCCGAGATAACGGCTGAATTTCGCAACGGGACGGCCGTGATGGTCCTCGATGACCACGCCGTAGCCAGCCGGGCCCGGATTGCCGCGCGCGCCGCCGTCTACGTGAGCCACAAGATGGTCGGGAGCGCCAAGGGATTGAGTCATCGGGTCATTGTGCCATTGATCCATTGAGCCATTGATTCATTGAAACCGGCTCCGAGATATTGTCGCGGCCAGCGGCTCAATGGCTCAATGAATCAATGACACAATGAATTAATCTTCACGGCTATCTTCCTTCCGCGAGCCGTGTTGCCAGGCGATCCGGCAACCTGGCGTCAAGGATGTGCTGCTGCGCCTCCGCGATGTTGTAAGGCACACGGTAAAACGTGACCTCATAGCGGTCAGCATCGAAGACGCAGAAGGCGGCCCGCGCGTCGCCGTCTCGCGGTTGTCCAACTGAGCCGGGGTTGATCATGTACCTGGCATGGCTGCTCAGGTCCAACATCCAAGTCTCCTGGCGTTTCTCTGCACCTTGGTAGATGGGCCGCAGCATCTCCCATCGGCCATTCTCCAATGCGAACCCGCCCTGCACATGGGTGTGGCCGAAAAAGGTGAGCGGACAATTCGTGCGCAGCAGCGCCTCCTGGGCGTCGCGCATGACGATTACGTACTCGTCTTCGTCCAGCGGCGAACCGTGCACCAGTTGTACGCCGTCAGCTTCAGTCCCGGCCCAGGTTTCCTCCTGGTCGAGTGGGTAGCGGAAGGGCAGGAAAACCGGCCCGCGCGGAATCATCTTTAGCCACTGCATGTTTTCCGGGGTGAGCGCCTGCATGGTCCACAGCGCGGCGATGGCGGCCACGGGATTGAAATCTTCGATGCCCATCTGCCCGGTACAGGCCTTGTCGTGATTGCCGCGCACCAGCAACCCCCCGAGCTTGCGGGAGAGATCAGTCACCTCGTTGGGGCTGCCTCCATAGCCCACAATATCACCCAGGTTCGCCACCTTGTCGTACGACGGCGCCACACCCAGACACGCGCTCAGCGCCTCGAGATTGGAATGGATGTCGCTCAGAACGAGGATGCGCATCGGGAGCAGTCAGCACTCAGCTTCTGATGGGGAACAGATAATACACTGTCATGGGAATCGCCCAAAGTTTCAAAGCCGTCACCCACACACTGAATGCTGAGTGCTGAGTGCTGAATGCTGAGTGCTGACCGGACACCTCACCCAGTGTCCTGGCTCGATTTCGATCAGCGGCGGAAAGGCGCGCGCACATTCTTCGATCCGCATTCCGCAGCGCGGTTCGAAGGCGCAGCCAGCCGGCAGCGCTTCCATCGCCGGCACCGTCCCTTCGATGGTCCTCAGTGGACGCGCGCGATCGGTCGCCAGCGTGGGTACGGCTTCGAGCAGCCCGCGGGTGTAGGGATGGGCGGCGTTTTGGAATACCTGGCTGGTGCTCCCCATTTCGACAATCGAACCCGCATACATCACGGCCACGCGGTGTGCCACTTGCGAGACCACGGCCAGATCGTGCGAGATCAGCAGCATCGCCAACCCGTACCTTTGCTGCAGGCCGGCCAGCAACTCCAGGATTTGTGCCTGGATGGTGACATCCAGCGCGGTGGTAGGTTCGTCGGCAATCAGCAGCTCGGGGCGGTTGACCATGGCCATGGCGATCATCACCCGCTGCCGCATCCCGCCCGAGAGTTGATGGGGATAGTCGCGCGCCCGGCGCTCGGCATCGGCGATTTGCACGTCCTCCAATGCCGTCACTGCCCTTCGCCAAGCCTCTGCCTTGCTCACGACACGCGACTCACGACTGGGGACTGAATTATGCGCAAGCACCGCTTCCGCCACCTGGTCGCCAACGCGCATCACCGGGTTGAGGGCTGTCATTGGTTCCTGAAAGATCATGCTGATGCGCGCTCCACGCACGCTCCTCATCTCTGCTTCGCTGGCGCGCAGCAGGTCGCGGCCGGCGAAGTGGACCTCGCCGAAAATCGCTGCCTGCGCGGGCAACAGTCGCAAAACAGCCAGCGATGTGACCGATTTACCGGATCCCGATTCCCCCACTAGGCCCAGGACCTCTCCACGGCGCAGCTCGAAGCTGACGTGACGCACCGCCGGCAGGCGGCCGCGCGCAGTTGCAAATTCGATTCTTAGATTTCTGACTCGAAGCAGAGCGGGGTCCACCGGACTAGTCTAACTTGCTTGAATCATCGACCGAAATCTGATCGTGTGGTTCGTCGATGTCGGCGATCGCGGCGATTTCGGCGATTACGGCGATTCCTCAATGGCACAATGGCTCAATCCTGCTGGCGAACTCCGCGCCAGAGCTCTTGCATCCTAGTGCTCCGAATGCCTCTTCGTCTGACCTCAGATAGGGAGACCAGGGAAAAGTATGAAGCGTTTTTTAGCTTACTGGGTGCTGCTGGCGGCGATGTCCGTCGCGGCGGCAGCTCAAAACCGCAACGCGCCGCTGGTCATGGACAAACCCGGCGACCGCGACGATTCCGTCCGCCTGATCGAAGGCCCGCGCACCCTCAATTTGACCAGCCATTCCGCGACGATCGAGTGGAAGACCAACAAGAATGGCGCCAACCACATCCGCTACGGAACGATCTCCGGACACCCGGACAAGAGCAAGTACGTCCCCGGGGGCTCACGCGAGCACCAGATGACGCTCAGCGGCCTGCAGCCGAACACGACCTATTACTTCTACATCATGGAACGTGATGGCGAGGTGCGCCAGGGCGGCACCGGCTCGTTCCATACGCCCGGCAATGGAGAGCGTGCTGAGCATACACGCTGGGGCGAGCGGCGCTAATTCTAACTTCTTTACCGCGGATTAACGCGAATCGACACGGATCTGAAAAACAAATCCGCGAAAATCCGCGTGGATCCGCGGTAGGAAACTACAACGGTATGTTCCCGTGCTTCTTGGGCGGGTTTTTGTCGCGCTTGGTGTCGAGCATCTCCAACGCGTCAATCAGCTTCTTGCGGGTATCGCGAGGACGGATGACGCCATCCACGTAGCCACGCTCGGCCACGACATAGGGATTGGCAAAGCGCTCGCGGAATTGCTCAATCAGCCGGGAGCGTTCCTCTTTGTTGGCGGCCTTCGCGAGCTCGCGCTTGTACACGATGTCCACAGCGCCTTCCGGCCCCATGACGGCGACTTCGGCCGTCGGCCAGGCGTAATTCGCATCGGCGCGGATATGCTTTGAGGCCATGACGCAATATGCCCCGCCGTAGGCTTTGCGCGTGATCACCGTCAGCTTGGGCACCGTAGCTTCAGCGAAGGCAAACAATAGCTTGGCGCCATGGCGGATGATGCCACCATATTCCTGCTGCGTGCCCGGCAGGAATCCGGGGACATCTTCAAACGTGATCAGCGGGATGTTGAAGCAGTCGCAAAAGCGCACGAAGCGCGCGCCCTTGACCGAGGAATTGATGTCCAGCACTCCCGCCAGCACCGCCGGCTGATTGGCCACGACGCCCACACTGCGCCCATTCAGCCGCGCAAATCCCACAATGATGTTTTTCGCATAGTGCTCGTGGACCTCAAAGAAGTAGCCATCGTCCACCACCATGCGGATGACATCCTTCATGTCGTAGGGCTTGCTGGACTCGGCCGGGACAATTGTGTCCAGGGCTGTGTCGGCGCGGTCAATGGGGTCGGTGCACGGGCGTCGTGGAGGATCGTCGAGGTTGTTGGATGGGACAAAACTGATCAGCTCGCGGATCATGGACAGGCACTCGGCGTCGTCTTGGGCAGTAAAATGCGCCACGCCTGAGGTTTCGTTGTGGGTCATGGCGCCGCCAAGCTGGTCCTTCGTGACTTCCTCGTGCGTCACCGCCTTGATCACGTCGGGACCGGTGATGAACATGTAGGAGGTCTTGTCCACCATCAGGATGAAATCGGTGATGGCCGGCGAGTACACCGCACCGCCGGCGCAGGGGCCCATGATGGCCGAGATCTGCGGCACCACCCCCGACGCCAGAGTGTTGCGCAGGAAGATGTCTGCATAGCCGGCCAGGGATGCGACCCCTTCCTGAATACGCGCTCCTCCCGAGTCGTTCAGCCCAATGACCGGCGCGCCTACGCGCATGGCCATATCCATTATCTTGACGATCTTCGAGGCATTCGCTTCAGACAGCGAGCCGCCAAACACGGTGAAGTCCTGCGCGAAGACGAACACCAGCCGGCCTTCGATGCGTCCATAGCCGGTGACGAAACCGTCTCCATAGACCTTCTGCTGCTCCATGCCAAAATCGGTGCAGCGGTGGGTGAGCAGCTTGTCGGTTTCTTCGAAAGTGCCTTCGTCCAGCAGGAAGGCAATGCGCTCGCGCGCCGACATCTTTCCTTCCTTGTGCTGCCGCTCGTGGCGCTCCTTGCCCCCGCCGGCTTCGGCCAGACCGTCGCGCTTCTTCAGTTCTTCCAACTTCTGTTCCAGAGTCATGCCGGGATTATAAGGAAGGCGGGGAGTTGCTAATAGAAGCTTTCGGGATTTGATCAGAAGACGAGAGTGGAGGCGCGGCTACCGTGTGCCGCGAGACGGACACAGACTGGGGGGACATCCCGGACAAGACACACTAGGCACAAGAATTGGCATTCTGTTGCAGGGCTAATCCGACTAACCCCGGGCCGGAGCTACTCAGGTAAATTTTTGTAAACGGCGGACTTAGCCCACTAACTTGAGGGTTTAAGGCTCTAAGATAGTAATGGTCGGCATGGTGCAGCTTGGCGCCAAATTCTAACCTGCGGCTCAGGCAGGATTCACAAACAACTGAGCGCGTTGTGAACCAGCAAGGGACGATGCGCAAAGGTTGGATCATTCTGCTTGTGATTGTGCTTGCGGTGGTGATCGGCGCCGCCTTGTTGCGCCGCGCACGAGTGGAAGCGGCGCAAAGTAAGCGGGCCGATGCTGCTGCCAGTCAGCGTCCGATTCCCGTACTCGGGGCACCGGTTGTCACGCACGACATGCCGGTGTACTTGCGCGGCTTGGGGACAGTAGCGGCGTACAACACGGTGGCGGTAAAGTCCCGCGTGGACGGGCAGCTCGTCCAGGTCAACTTCAAGGAGGGCCAGGAGGTCCGCGCCGGCGCTCTGCTGGCGCAAATCGATCCGCGTCCGTTCGAAGTTCAGTTGCACCAGGCGGAGGCCAATCTGGCCAAAGATCAGGCGCAGGTGACCGATGCCAAGGTCAACCTCGAGCGCTTTACCGCACTTTACAAGGAAGGTGTGATTGCAAAACAACAGCTCGATACGCAGAGTGCGCTCGTGGGCCAGCTACAAGGCGCGATTGGCGCCGACAACGCGCAAGTCGAGAATGCCAGGCTGCAGCTCGCCTACAGCCGCATCACCGCGCCGATCAGCGGCCGGGTGGGCTTGCGGATGGTTGACCCGGGCAACATCGTGCATGCCTCAGACACAAATCCCATGCTGGTGATCACTCAACTCCAGCCTATTACCGTAATCTTCACCTTACCCGAGGATTACGTTCCCGCCATCCTGAAGCACATGCGGCAGGGTGACCTCCAGGTGGAAGCCTACAGCCGCGACGACAAGAGCAAGATTGCCACCGGCAAGCTGCTGACGATCAACAACGAAATCGATCCCAGCACCGGCACCAACCGCCTCAAGGCCGTTTTTGATAACTCGAAGCGCCTGCTGTGGCCCAACCAATTCGTGAACATGCGGCTGCTGCTGGATGTGAAGAAGAATGCGATCACGATTCCCGTCGCCGCCCTTCAGAACGGGAACCAGGGAACGTTCGTATTTGTGGTCAAGCCCGATAAGACGGTTGAGGTGCGGCCGGTGAAGGTCGGTTTCACCGAAGGCAACACCGGTTCTATCGACCAGGGGCTAAAGCCGGGTGAGCTGGTGGTCACCGAGGGCCAGGACAAACTGCAGCCGAACAGCCGGGTGGAAGTGCAGCAACAGGGCAGTGCTCCCAACCGGCAGGCATCCGGCAGCACGCCAGGATCTGGCGATTCATTGCACCCACCCTCAAAACCAGCCCCTCGACTTCGCTCGGGGCAGGCTCCGGGTGGGGCACCCGCGTCCGCTTCGAGTCCATGAATCCGTCTCGAACATTCATTCTCCGACCAGTGGCCACTTCGCTGCTCATGGTCGGGGTGTTGCTCGTCGGCCTTGTAGCCTACCGGCAACTGCCGGTCTCAGCGCTGCCGCAGGTGGACTACCCCACCATCCAAATCCTCACCTTTTATCCAGGCGCCAGCCCGGAGGTGATGGCGTCATCGGTCACGACGCCCCTGGAACGCCAGTTCGGGCAATTGCCTGGCCTGAACCAGATGACCTCGACGAGTTCCAGCGGGAGCTCGATCATCGTTCTACAGTTCCACCTCAACGAGAGCATCGATATCGCCGAGCAGGAGGTGCAGGCGGCGATCAATGCGGCGTCCACCTATTTGCCACGCGATTTGCCCAACCCGCCCATCTACAGCAAGACCAATCCGGCGGACGCTCCGATCCTGACTCTGGCGGTCAGCTCGGAGACCATGCCCCTCTCCAAGGTCGAAGACCTCACCGATACAGTGCTGGCGCAGAAAATCTCGCAAATTTCAGGGGTGGGGCTGGTTTCGATCAGCGGCGGACAAAAGCCCGCAGTGCGGGTGCAGGCTAACCCAACGGCGCTGGCGTCCTACGGGCTTGGCTTGGAAGATCTGCGCACCGTGCTGAACCAGGCCAACGTGGACCAGGCCAAGGGCAGCATCGAGGGCCAACGCCTTTCTTACACCATCGGCGCCAATGACCAGTTGCTTTCCAGCAGTGGTTATCAGTCGGTGATTGTGGCCTATCGCAACGGCTCGCCGGTGCGCGTGTCCGACGTGGCTCACGTTGTGGATAGTGCTGAGAACGTAAAACAAGCGGCATGGATGAACACTTCCCGGGCGGTGATCGTCAACATCCAGCGTCAGCCGGGGGCCAACACCATTACCGTGGTGGACCGCATCCGCAAAGTGCTGCCGCAGCTTCAGGGGGCGCTGCCCTCGTCGGTGAAGGTGACGATTCTTGCCGACCGCACCGAGACTATCCGCGCCTCAGTGGCTGATGTGAAGTTCGAGCTGATGCTGACCATCGCGCTGGTGGTAATGGCCATCTTTCTTTTCCTGCGGACGCTTTCCGCTACCGTGATCCCCTCGATCGCCGTGCCGCTTTCGCTGGTGGGCACCTTCGGGGTCATGTACCTGCTCGGCTACAGCCTCGACAATCTTTCGCTCATGGCGCTGACCATCTCCACCGGTTTTGTGGTGGACGACGCCATTGTGATGATCGAGAACATCACGCGCTACATCGAGGACGGTGAGTCGCCGCTGCAGGCGGCGCTCAAAGGCTCCGAGCAAATCGGCTTCACCATCGTCTCGCTGACGGTTTCGCTCATCGCAGTGCTCATCCCACTGTTGTTCATGGGCGACGTGGTCGGGCGGCTATTCCGCGAGTTTGCCGTCACCCTGGCGACCACAATCCTGGTATCAGCACTCGTCTCCCTGACGCTGACTCCGATGATGTGCGCCAAGCTGCTGCGCCATCAGAAGCCGGAGGAGCAAGGCAGGCTCTATCGCTGGTCGGAGCGGGTGTTCGACTACGTGATTGACCGTTATTCGGTCACCCTGCGCTGGGTGCTACGCCACCAGCGCGCGACCTTGCTGGTCACAGTCGGAACACTGGTGCTGACGCTATTCCTCTATGTGGTCGTGCCCAAGGGCTTCTTCCCCGTGCAGGACACGGGCGCGATATTGGGAATCTCCGAAGCGTCGCAGACGATTTCCTTCGCCGGCATGGCGGAACGCCAGCAGGAGCTGGCGAAGATAATTCTTCAGGACCCGGATGTCGCCAATGTCTCGTCATTCATCGGGGTGGATGGCATCAACACAACTGTCAACAGCGGCCGCATCCAGATCAATCTGAAGCCGCGTGATGAGCGCAAGACGGTTACTACCGAAATCATTCGCCGCCTGCAACCCAAGTTGGCGCAGGTGCAGGGCATCACGCTCTATATGCAACCCGTGCAGGACCTGACCGTGGAAGACCGCGTGAGCCGCACGCAGTTCCAGTACACCATCGAAGATGCGGATGCGAAAGAACTCGGGTTGTGGACTCCCAAGCTGGTGGAAAAGCTGCGCACGCTGCCCGAACTGCTCGACGTGGCCAGCGACCAGCAGAGCGGCGGATTACAGGTTGCGGTTTCTATCGATCGCGACACCGCAGCCCGGCTCGGCATCCTCCCTCAGACCATCGACGACACCCTGTACGACGCCTTCGGCCAGCGCCAGGTCTCGACCATGTTTACGCAGTTGAACCAATACCACGTGGTGCTGGAGGTCGACCCCAGGCTGCAGCAGAATCCCGACGCGCTGAAGGACATCTATGTCCGCTCTTCCAGCGGCGCCAGCGTTCCCCTGAGCGCCTTCACGCGGGTGGAAAGGACGAGTGCACCGCTCGCCATCACACATCAGGGACAATTCCCGGCGGCGACGCTCTCCTTCAACTTGGCTTCCGGCGTATCCCTCGGCCACGCCGTGAAGGCTATCCAGCAGGCGGAGAAAGAGATTGGGCTGCCGGCCAGCATCCATAGCAGCTTCCAGGGAACGGCAGCGGCGTTTCAGAATTCGCTGTCGGGCGAGCCTTGGCTGATTCTTGCCGCCATCGTCACGGTCTACATCGTTCTCGGCGTTCTGTACGAGAGCTACATACATCCGATAACCATACTCTCCACCCTGCCTTCCGCGGGTGTGGGTGCGCTGCTGGCATTGCTGCTCTTTCGAATGGATTTGGGCGTGATCGCCTTGATCGGCATGGTCCTGCTCATCGGTATTGTGAAGAAGAACGCCATCATGATGATTGACTTCGCGCTCGATGCCGAGCGCAAGCAGCACATGCCGCCGGAGGAGGCCATCTTCCAGGCTTGTCTGCTGCGCTTCCGTCCCATCATGATGACCACCTTCGCGGCACTGTTCGGCGGATTGCCGCTGGCGCTGGGGCGCGGCACCGGTTCGGAGCTCCGGCATCCTCTAGGCGTGACCATTGTCGGCGGATTGCTGCTCAGTCAATTGCTTACTCTGTACACTACGCCCGTGGTCTATCTCTGGTTTGACCGGCTGGCGCAGCGGCTGGCGCGCTACCGCATCGGCAACCCCATCGAGGCACAGGAGAAAGTCGAGGCGGACTGAGATGAATATCTCCGCCCCATTCATTCGCCGCCCGATCGGGACCTCGCTGCTGGCGATTGCGGTGCTGCTGGCGGGAGCCGTGGCCTATTTCTTCTTGCCAGTATCTCCGTTGCCCGAGGTTGAATTTCCCACCATCTCCGTAAATGCAGGCCTGCCCGGTGCCAGTCCGGAAACCATGGCGTCGGCTGTGGCCACGCCGCTGGAGCGGCAATTCGGGAGGATTGCCGGCGTCACCGAGATGACTTCCTCGAGCCAGCTCGGCTCGACGTCCATCACCCTGCAGTTCGACCTCAGCCGGAACATCAATGCCGCCGCCCGCGACGTGCAGGCAGCCATCAACGCCGCCGCCGGACAGCTTCCCGCTAACCTGCCCAACGCACCCACCTATCGCAAGACCAACCCAGCGGACGCGCCCATCATGATCATGGCCCTGACCTCGGATACCGTCCGCGTCGGCCGCATGTACGACGCCGCCGATTCCATCTTGGCGCAGAAGATCGCGCAGGTTGAGGGCGTGGGTCAGGTGATTGTCGGCGGGAGCGCCAAGCCTGCTGTTCGCGTGCAGGTCAATCCTACCCAGCTTTCCAGTTACGGGTTGGGGCTCGACGATGTGCGC
>DASQXC010000369.1:0-3169 GCA_035639935.1 Terriglobales bacterium | reverse complement strand
CGTGAATCGCGGCCCTGCGATTATGCTTGCTTGGTGAGGAACATTGGATGCGCATTGTAGTCACTGGGGGGGCGGGATATATCGGGGCTCATGCGGTGCGCGAGCTGGCACGGCGCGGCCACGAGGTCATCATCTACGACGACCTCTCCACTGGGCATCGGCCGTTCGCCAATGGCTTCGAACTGGTCGAGGGCGATATCGGCGACCGTACACGCCTTCAGCCGGCGCTGCGGGGCGCGCAAGCGGTCATGCATTTCGCGGCGCACTGCTATGTCGGGGAATCGGTCGAGAACCCGCGCAAATATTTTCACAACAACGTGGAATGCGCCCTGAACCTGCTGAATATTGCGATTGAAGCCGGCGTGAAGAATTTCGTCTTTTCCTCAAGCTGCGCTGTATATGGTATTCCGCCGAAGGTACCCATCAGCGAGGACACGCCCCGCGAGCCCATTAACCCGTATGGCGCTACCAAGCTGCTGTTCGAGCACGCGCTCAACGCCTATTCGCAAGCATACGGGCTGCGTTTCGCGGCGCTGCGCTACTTCAACGCCGCCGGCGCCGATGAGAGTGGCGAGATTGGCGAATTTCACGATCCGGAAACCCACCTCATCCCCCTGGCGCTCATGGCAGCCACGGGCATCCGTCCGCTGGAGGTGTATGGGAATGACTATCCCACGCCTGACGGCACGTGCATCCGCGACTACATCCACGTGACCGATCTGGCGGAGGCGCACGCGCTGGCGCTCGAGTACCTGGCCGACGGGGGAACTTCAGTCGCCCTGAATCTGGGCACCGGGCAGGGGCACTCGGTCATGGAGGTGCTTGCGACGGTGGAAGCAATCACCGGTCGCGCGCCGGCCCGTCGTTATGGCCCGCGTCGGCCGGGCGATCCTCCAACCCTCGTGGCCGATCCCGCGCGAGCGCAGCAGGTATTCGCTTGGAAGGCGCGGCGGTCACTGATGAACATTGTCGAGACCGCCTGGCGCTGGATGCAGAACAGCTCGAAAGTGCTAGCGTGTGCGCAAAGCTAGAAAGCGTGGTAACTACAAGCTGGGATGGGCAGTGGCGACAGCAACCGTATCCACCGTGACGCTCTGCTCTTGCGCTTCCGCCGACAAAACCCGAGCCAATGCCTGCGCCAGCACCGTGCGGAACTCCTGGAGAAGGAGATTGATGTCCACCCGCAACGCATCGGGCGCGTATTGCTTGTACACGACAAAATAGCCGCGGCGGCTGGAACCGGGCATGATCAGCTCCAGCGACATGCTCCACGCGGGAACTGCGAACGTGCCCACCCGCCCCCAAGTAAAGTGAACCTCGCCATCACTGCCGCCGAAGAGTGTGGCACGGGACCAGGGTGCGATGGCCGAACGCAGCTCGCAACCATCGAAATCGTTGCCCCGAAACGTGTCCTGCAGCACACGGCATAATTCGGAGAGGCATTTTACCTGCGCCAGACGGAAGCTCGCGCGACGGAACGCCAGGTTGTTGACGATGACCTGCTTCTGCTCCAAGGTGCGGCGTGCGATACGGTGGAGCTCGAAAAACTCCGGGTAATTGAGGTGTTGCACGCCCAGCCAAATACCGGCGCCGATCACGAACAACACCACCCCAACGGTCGGGCCGCCGGGATACAGCAACAGGGCGCTCAGCAGTCCGAACACGGCAGAGACACCATAAAGGATCACCACGACCTGGCGCTGCGTCAGCCCCCGCTCCAACAGCTTGTGGTGAATGTGGTGGCGGTCGGCGGCAAACAATGGCTGCCCGCTGAGAAAGCGGCGGACCACCGAGATGGCGGTTTCTAAGATGGGAAGCCCGAACGAGACCACCGGAATGGCGACGGCGATCGCGGTCGAGGATTTTCCCGCGCCCACCAGGGCCAGCACACTGAGCACGAAGCCAATGAACAGGCTGCCGCAATCACCGAGAAAGATGGTGGCAGGGTTGAAATTGAAGCGAAGAAATCCCAGGATCGCTCCCGCCAAGGCCAGGCCGACCAGTCCGATCATCACGCGGCCGTTAACCAGCGAGATTACCACTACCGTCAAAGTCGAAAACAGGGCTGAACCCGCGGCCAGACCGTCCAGTCCATCCACCAGGTTAAAGGCATTCGTAATGAGCAGTACCCAGAAAACGGTCGCAAACAATGAGCCAGCGAAACCGAGACTGCGGTTGCCAAGAAGTATTGGCAGTTCAATGACGCGGAAACCGGCAAAAAAAATGGTCACCGCAGCGATGATCTGAACGGAAAACTTCAGCCAGGGCCCGACGGAGAACAAGTCGTCATACAGGCCAAGCAGGAAGATCACTAACACGGGCGACAGCAGGCTGAGAATGATGCGCGGCTCGAAGGCCGCTCCGAAGCGAGAGAATGCCATCAGCCCAGCGACCACGCCAACTACCGAGACGAATATGGCGATGCCACCCAGCCGGGGGATGGGGTTGGCGTGGACGTCGCGGTCGCGGACTTTCCGGGCCTGCCAGCCACGGCTGAGCGCCTGGTCGCGAACGTAGCGTGTCAGAAGGAAAGAAATGAGAAGAGATGCGAGGAAGGTCGCACAGTACGTCAGGCCCAGCGATTTCAAAAGATCTCCCACTAGCGAGAAGCCCAACTGCACCAGGTAATGATCTGTTCTTCTTCTATTTTCTCCCTTGTTGCCTCCGCTTGTGCTGGCAAACCGCAGCGCGTATCCACGGAGTAAACTGAAAGCCGCACGCCTTCAAAGACCTGCTCAGCTTGCCGCTTTCGCCGTCCTAAACTGCGGCAGCACCTCACGCGCGTAGATCTCCAGCGTCTGCTCTTCTTCGCCACACATGAGGTAAATATTGAACTTCGTCACGCCGACGGACGCCAGCTTGCGCAGCTTCTCGCGGTGCGCTTCCACGGGGCCCACGAGGCAGAAGCGGTCCACGACTTCATCGGAGACGAACTCCGCGTTCTCACTTCCAACCTCACAATGGTGCAGGTAGTCGTAGCCGCTGCGGTTGCACACATAGGAAGTGAGCGCTTCCGGCAACTCTTCTTGCTTGTACTTGGAAAGCAGGTCTACTACGTGGTTGGAGACCAGCGCCGGGAACCAGCGCACGTGCTCGCGGGCGCTGTTGAGATCCTCAGAGACCCACACCGGGGCGGCCGCCATCACGTCGATAACCCTAGGATCGCGAC